>JAHIZT010000061.1 GCA_018814355.1 Candidatus Thermoplasmatota archaeon
CGTCTACGTACATTCCCTTGTTATTCTCTTGTCGTTTCTCTTGTCGCCCTGTTATCGTTTTTCTTATCAATCTCTTGTTGCTTTTCTTGTGGTTTTCTTGCCAAATCTCTTGTTATTTTCTTGAGCCAGTGTTTTCGCATGACAAGGTGTTTTGCACAGTGACCGCCTATTTCAATCGGCATTGGAGCCTAATCGAGCGAAAAAAGAGGTTCTGACGAAGCGGGGGAGAGTTTCTTCAACAAAGAGACCAAAATTCGAGTAGGACCGACACCTACTCTTTCACCCTTCTCTTCCCCTCATCTGTTATCATCCACTGGTTCTGTCTGCCAACTCGCTTGCCCTTAATCAATCGCTCGACGAGCAACTTGTACAGATGGACCTGAGCGGTGTTCCAAGAGCAGCGGAGAGCCTTTGCTACCATCTCGGTTGTCACTGGCCAATCTTCCATGCGGAGGAACTTGAGGATCTTAAGGTCCGTCTGTTCTTTCATCTGTGATATCTCCTAGCAGTGTCTCTTGAGCATATGACGTATAGTGAAGGGAAATTTAATACTTGGTCTTATGATTACTCATATGTTTGGACATAATCAAGTGTCGGAGTCGCAGAGAGAGCCCGGGGATAACACTATCCCCCTGGCACATCAGGCGCGGAGGAAGAGGCGAGCAAGATGGACGTGACAGACAGAGCAACTAGAGGAAGACCTCTCTCGCAGACAGATTTACGCGAAGGTGGGAGCAGGAATCGTTCGAAGAACATAGCATTCGCCCACAACCGGGCCATGATTCTGGCAGTCCTCATGTCTCTTGTGTTCCCAATGATATCAATTCCTGCAGAGGTGGTGTCAGCAGCACAGACTACCGTGAACTACATCATGACAACAGAGGATCTCTTTCCGGAAATTCCGCGATTAGATGTCATAGTCCGGACCGACTGGAGCGTGCAGTATACCGCCAACGATGGATCAGGGGCACCAGGGACCTCTGTTTCCTATCCCGTTACGGCAACGGCCGGACCGGGTTCGATCACCGTCTGGTGGTGGTATAATGGTACGCTTATCCAGTACAGCAACAGTCGAACCATACCTCACAACGCCCCTATAGGTGACGAAGCAGACATTCCGCTTTACTCTGACGGCACCGTGACGATCTTGCTCACCATCCACGCTTCTATCGATGGCGTAATCACAAACACGGGTCCCGGATCGGTTTCCCCGACTTACGTTAGCTGGACTTCGTGGGGCACACAGACATCTCAAGTATCGATCAATTCGGACGCACAGGATGGCCAGACCATAGCTCTCTCCACAGTTACGTCGTATGCACAGACTCTGACCGTCACTGTCACAATCACCTTTCCATCCGAAAGTTTCACGAGTTCCCCGGTCAGCAAGATGGCTGCTGGTGATGCACCAATAATGAATAGTGTGACTGTGACCGGATCAATGATTCCGGAGTTCAACGTGGTACTGCCAGTAGCGTTTGTTGCAATGCTGGTACTACTTCTCTGCAATAGAGAGCGGAGGAAGGTATCTGGGTAATACCGTCCAATTCACGAAGTTGACCTCTTCATTGATAATGCGTATCTGGGCAAGACTTTGAACAGAGTATGTAAAGGATTTCGACTGCCTAACTCCGACTCCACCTAATTCCCCGACCTTCTCTTCCCTCCGTATATGCGGGTCTACGCCCGGCCTCAAGCCCACTGGATTCTTCCGACCAATAGTGAAGATCCGCAATTCGTTGCAGGAACGAATCTTTCGCAAAGAGAGTAACGGAAGACGTTTGGGCACGTTCTCTTACAAAACTCAGAACCTCATTGTTAGAATTAGACCAGTATCGGGAATTCAAATCCCACGGTGCCCGCCTTCAGTTCAAATTGACTGAAAGGGCTTTCTGACATTTCTGGCTCTTGATGGGTTCGAGTCCCTTCGGGCCCAACACCGCAGTCTAGGAGCCAGCCTGTATCATCCTGCGGCCAATCTCACTAACATCCAGCCGGTATTCCAGATTCAAACACGGCTCACTATGCCGCCGACTGCGGTCTGATCCCCTAGATTTGTTGATCAGCAACCAAGACTGGGGCAGAAGGCGACCCAATCGGGGTAGGTCATAAACAAAAGGGAAGAGGCGGGACACGCCTCTTCAATCTAGAGGTTTGGTGCATTCTCCTCGAAATCCAATCCTCGCTGATTAGAAATGAGCCAGAAGGTCAAAAGTGGGGTAGGCCGGATTTGAACCGACGGTCACGTGGTCCCGAACCACGGATCATACCAAGCTAGACCACTACCCCATGATGTCAGGACTCTTGGGGATAGAAGGGCCTCCTTATTAATCCTAACTCGCTCGCCCGTGCTCCATCCAAGGTCATAGAATTGCTTTGCTCTCACATGATGTTAAATGGAGAAGGACGGTCCTGCTTGTCATGCGAAATCGTGGCCAAGAAAACACGCATCCTTACGAGCCAGATGTAATCGTCTTTTGTCGATAATCATGTACGACAAATTTAAATATCGACAATCTTCTCCTACGCTCATGCGGGACCAAGTCCGAGAGAAGATCGCAGGGGAGATTTGCCTTTCCGACGAGCCCGGCAAGACCATCCGAAAGTGGAGAGAACAGTTCAACATTTCTCAACAGGAGCTTTCGAAGCACCTTGGCGTCTCTCCTTCTGTGATAAGCGACTACGAAGCGGGGAGGAGGAAGTCTCCCGGCATCGTGACCGTCAGGAAGATCGTAGACGCGTTGCTCGACATCGACGAGAAGACCGGCGGGAGCATTATCAAGCAGTATTCGCTCGCCGCCAAGACCGACTCCATTATCTCCATAAAGGAGTTCGCCGTCGAAGTCCTCGCATCCGACCTCGTCAACAAGATCGAAGGCGAGAACCTCACACCTGCAATATCCTTGGACAAGCACATCCACGGCTACACTGTAATAGACAGTGTCAGGGCCATCACATCTCTTAGCTCGTTCGATTATCTCAAGATCTACGGCTGGAGTAGCCAGAGGGCGCTGGTGTTCACCGGCGTCCGGTTCGGCCGGTCGCCCATGATAGCCATCCGGGCGCACCCGCTCAAGCCAGCCATGGTCGTCTACCAGAAACCTGAGCAGGTGGACGAGCTCGCCATACGCTTGGCGGAGCTCGAAGGCATACCGTTGATTAGGACTCAGCTCGCGGTGAGCGAACTCGTCGAGGATCTCCACTCGCTGGGCTGACCTGAAGGGGACATCCGCATGAAAGTCGGAATCGTTAGTTATGGAGCGTACATCCCGCGCTACAGGATAACGCCCGAGGAGATCGGCAAGGTCTGGGGCGTCGATGGGAAGTCCATGAGCAAGGGCCTGATGATAAACTGCAAGTCGGTCCCGTCGCCCGACGAGGACACGATAACCATCTCGGTCGAGGCGGCCAGGAACATGATGAAGAGGTGCAGCGTGAATCCGCAGGACATCGGAGCTATCTATGTTGGTTCCGAGTCACACCCGTACGCTGTCAAGCCGACGGGGACGATCGTCGCCGAGGCGATAGACGCCGCGCCGCATCTGACCGTCGCGGACTTCGAGTTCGCGTGCAAGGCAGGGACCGCTGCCATCCAGGCATGCATGGGTCTCGTCGGCTCGGGCATGGTGAAGTACGGGGTGGCCATTGGCGCTGACACGTCCCAGGGAGCCCCCGGGGACGCGCTCGAATACTCCGCGTCCGCTGGTGGGGCTGCATTCCTGATCGGTTCTGAGAAGATGATCGCCACGCTCGAGCACACATACTCGTACACCACCGATACACCCGACTTCTGGAGGCGAGAGGGCCAGATGTATCCGAGGCATGGCGGCCGGTTCACCGGCGAGCCGGCGTACTTCAAGCATGTCGTGAGCGGCGCCAAAGGACTCATGGAGAGGACCGGGACGACCGCAAAGGATTACACATATGCCGTCTTCCACCAGCCGAACGGCAAGTTCCCGACCAGAGTCGCGAAGCAGTTGGGGTTTGCTGATCCACAGATCATGACCGGGCTGCTGGCCCCAATGATTGGCAACACCTACTCAGGCGCTGTGCCTCTAGGTCTGGCCGCAATCCTGGACGAGGCCAAGCCGGGCGACCGGATATGCGCAGTCGCGTACGGTTCCGGAGCGGGCTCTGACGCCTTCGATATCAAGGTCACGGACGAGATCGAGCACTTCCAGCGCTCGAGAGCACCGACGGTCAAGCAGCTTAACGACAACCTGAAGTTCCTGGACTACGCGACCTACGCGAAGTTCAGGGGCAAGATCACCCTGGGGAGTGAGTGAAGATGAGACGAGTCGCAGTCATAGGCATCGGGGCCACCGAGTTCGGCGAGCTCTGGGACGAGTCGTTCAGAGACATGGGTATACAGGCCGGTCTCGCAGCCGTCGCTGACGCTAACATCTCCGCGGACAGGATCGACGCCCTGTACGTTGGCAACATGTCCGCCGGGAGGTTCATCGAGCAGGAGCACATAGGCGCCTTGATAGCAGACTACACTGGCCTCGCGAGGGATCACATACCCGCCACGAGGGTCGAGGCCGCGGGCGCTTCTGGGGGCCTTGCGCTGAGGCAGGGTTTCATGGCCGTCGCATCCGGCCTCCATGACATAGTCGTCGTCGGAGGCGCCGAGAAGATGACCGATGTGAGCGACCTCGAATCGGCCATGATACAGTCCTCAGCAGCTGACCAGGAATGGGAGACCGTGCTCGGGGCAACATTCCCCGCTCTGCACGCGCTCATCGCCAAGAGGCATATGCACGAGTTCGGAACCACCAGAGAGCAGCTGGCGGATGTCGCTGTCAAGAACCACAAGCACGGTTCTCTGAACCCGAAGGCCCAGTTCCAGAGGGAGATCACCAGGGAGACCGTTCTCGGCTCGCCATTAGTGTCGTCTCCGCTAAGAGTCTTCGACTGCGCCCCGAGCTCGGACGGCGCTGCAGCCGTGGTCCTGTGTCCACTGGACATTGCCAAGAAGTTCACTGAGATCCCGGTCGAGATCGTCGGCTCGGGCCAGGCGAGCGACACACTTTCTCTCCACGACCGGAAGGACATCTGCACGATGGAGGCTACAAAGGTGGCCGCAAAGCGCGCGTTCACCATGGCCAACCTGACCACGAAGGATGTGGATGTTGCCGAGATCCACGATAACTTCACGATAAGCGAGATACTGGCTATCGAGGACCTCGGGTTCTTCAAGAAGGGCGAGGGCGGCAAGGCCACGGAGGCCGGACTAACGGGCCTCGAGGGCGAGATAGCCGTCAACACATCCGGTGGCTTGAAGGCCAGAGGCGACCCGATCGGCGCGACCGGGCTCGCTCAGACGGTCGAGATAGTGGCCCAGCTCAGGGGCAAGGCGGACAAGAGACAGGTCAAGGATGCGATGGTAGGACTTGCTCACAACGTGGGCGGGACCGGCGCGACCGTGGTCGTGCATCTCTTCAGGAGGGCTTGAGATGGCGACGGCACCGAGGTTCTGGAGGGAGAACGAGAGCAGGTACAACCTCATGGGCATCAAGTGCAACAGCTGCGGAAGGCACTTCTTCCCGCCGAGGGCGATATGCCCGGTCTGCCACAGGAAGAGCGTGGGTAAGATAGAACGCGTGAAGCTGAAGGGAGAGGGCAAGATATTCTCCTTCACCGAGGTCCAGGATGGCCTCGAGGAACTCAATCTGCAGAAGCCGTACATAGTCGCCATGGTAGAGCTGGACGAGGGCGCGAGGGTCACGGGCCAGATCATCGACTGCGACGCGTGCGACATCAGCATAGGCACGCCCGTCAGGGCCACTCTGAGGAAGCTCAGCGAGGAGGGTCCGTCCGGAGTCATCCACTACGGCTACAAGTTCGTGCCTATAAGAGAGAAAGCTCCTTAATAGCCGCCATCAACTTCAGGTATGACTAGGCGGATACGCGCTCCGAACAAGTTGGCGGTCTTGCATGACGGATCCAGGTAATCGTTCAAAGGACGTCGTCAGATTGGATGGCGACAGCCTGACTGTGGAGAAGGTCGTTCGAGTTGCACGCGAGTTTGCCAAGGTGGAGCTCGCGCCTGCTGCCAGGGACCGGATGGCCAAGTCCAGGAAGGCGCTCGAGAAGCTTGTTGAGGACGGCAGGACCATCTATGCGATAAACACGGGCGTGGGCGAGCTCGTGGATGTCAGGATCCCGCCAGAAGAGCTGAAGAACCTCCAGGTCAACCTTATCAGAAGCCACGCCTGCGGCGTGGGAGAGCGATATCCAGTCGAGATAGCGAGGGCGATGATGCTCCTCCGGGCGAACGCGCTCGCGAAAGGGTATTCAGGCGTGAGGCCAGACATCGTCAGAATGCTCGTCGACATGCTCAACCGCAGAGTGCACCCGATGGTGCCAAGGCAAGGCTCTGTTGGCGCGAGCGGCGACCTGGTGATGCTCGCGCACCTCGGCCTTGTTATGATCGGCGAGGGTGAGGCGGACGCAGGCCACGGTCTGGAAGCCGGAGCAAGCGCGCTGAAGAGGAAGAAACTATCCCCCGTTTCGCTCGAGCCCAAGGAGGCGATCTCGCTCATCAACGGAACGCAGGCCATGGGTGCTGTGGGCGTCCTGACAGTCAAGGATGCTGCAGTCATCGCAGACAACGCCCAGATAGCCGCCTCCATGTCCCTCGAGGCGTTGAAAGGGACATCCTCTGCCTTCGACCTGAGGATATCACAGGTCAGGCCTCACAAGGGCCAGCTCCATGTTTCCAGGAACATGCTCTCGCTACTCCAAGGGAGCGAGATCATGGTCTCTCACCACGACTGCCCGAAGGTCCAGGACGCGTATTCTCTGCGTTGTGTTCCTCAGGTCATCGGCGCCAGCATTGATGCCATCTGGTACGCTCATGACGTCCTTGGCGTCGAGATGAACTCCGCCACGGACAATCCCCTCTTCTTCCCTGATGATGGCATGGTCATATCCGGCGGCAACTTCCACGGACAACCGCTGGCTCTTGCGATGGACTTCCTTGGACTTGCGGTCCACGAGCTCGGAAGCTTTTCCGAGAGAAGGACCGCCCGGATGGTGGACGACAAGCTGAGCGGTCTGCCGGCGTTTTTGACCAGGCATGGAGGAGTGAGTTCTGGCCTAATGGTGCCCCAGTACGTGGCGGCGTCCATAGTCTCCGAGAACAAGATCCTCGTGCATCCAGCCTCCGCAGATTCCATTCCCACGAGCGCCAACCAGGAGGACCACAATAGCATGGGCGCGACAGCTGCTTGGAAGGCCCGCATTATAGCCGAGAATGTCAGACGTGTGATCGCGATCGAGATGATCACGGCAGCACAGGGCATCGATTTCATACATCTATCAAGCAGCCCCGCAATCGAGAAGGTAAAAGGGGCACTTCGCCGGGAAGTCCCACCTATCGAGGAGGACAGGTCTTTGACCAGGGAGATCGAGAAGGTTGCGGATATGATCTCGCAGGGCGTCTTCGTCCAGGCCGCCGAGAGCGCCTGTGGATTCCTGCGTGCGTGAGGCGATAGGTACTTGGAACCGATTGCTCTTGACTTGCTGAACTATCACTAGGTGGACACATGGAAGATCTCGCGGAAGCCACGATCGAACACGCGCTGAAGTTGGGCGCCGAGTTCGCCGACCTCAGGATGGAGTCTGCCACAGGCACGAACATCGTCGTCATGGACGGCAGGACGAAGACCCTCTCCGCCCAGCGCGAGTCTGGTTGCGGTCTGCGCGCATTCATTGGGGGCGCATGGGGCTTCGCATCGACCAATACTTTGACATCAGCTTCATTGAAGGCCGCGGCCGCCTCCGCCGTCAAGATGGCGAAGGTCGCCCGGGCCAAGGCAAAGATCAAGTTCGAAATAAAGCATGCGAGCGGCATCAGGAAGGGAGAGGAGTACAGGTGCAGGATCAGGCCGATGGATGTCAGAATCGAAGACAAGATCTCGTTCGCTCTCTCCCAGGACAAGGCCATGCGTGGAATGGATCCGAGGATCTCGAGCACCAACGCGAGTTACGCCGACCTCGAGGCTGACCGTATCGTGGCGAACTCCTTCGGGACGATGGCACGGATAACCGAACGCTGGCTCGTGGCCGCATGCTCGGCGTATGCGAAGTCGGAGGGCGTCGTTCAGCGTGGCCACTCAGCGTCGGGAAATGTTGGCGGATATGAGCTCATGAAGAAGGAGGAGTCAGTTAACATGGGGCTCGAAGCAGCCGCTCAGGCGTTGCGTCTTTTGGAGTCTAAGCCCGTCCCTGCGGGCAAGTTCACGGTAGTCCTGGACAACAAGATGACCGGACTGGTGGCCCACGAGGCCTTCGGCCACGCGTGCGAGGCGGACGCGGTCCTGGCGGGCGCCTCGGTGCTTGAGGGAAAGGTCGGTCGGAAGGTCGCCAATGAAGGCGTCAGCCTTATCGATGATCCAACCATCAAGGACACCTTCGGCTACTTCTCCATAGACTGGGAAGGAGTCAAGGCAAAGAAGCATGTGCTCATAGAGAACGGTGTACTGAAGGGTTTCATGCACAACCTCGAATCGAGTAGCCGGATGGATGAGGAGCCGAACGGCGCAGCACGCGCTCAGGCCTTCAACAACACCCCCATCATCCGCATGAGCAACACGTACATCGAGGGCGGAGACTGGAAAAAGGACGAGCTGTTTGAGGGCATCAAACGCGGCATGCTGATCCAGGGAAGCCAGTACGGCTATGTAGAGCCCGCCAAGGGCCAGTTCATGTTCAAGGGCGACGAGGCATATGAGATAAAGAACGGAGAGATAGGACAGCGGCACAGAGATGCGTCCATCTCCGGCGTGATCATGGATGTCCTCCGCAATGTCGAGGGCATCGGGAACGATTTCATGCTAGGTGATCCGGGCTACTGCGGCAAGTCGGGCCAGTCGGCGAGGACCACGGATGGCGGGCCTCACCTGCGAATCGCCAACATGGTCGTGGGAGGCCTCGCCTGAGGAGTGATATGATGGTCGACATGGTAGATCTTGCTGAGAAGGTGGTTCGATACGTCATGAGGCTCGGGCCGTCCGATTGCGACGTCCTGGTGGCGGATTCCAAGCACGTGTCTGCGGAGATAGAGAAGAGCTCGATGAAACAGGCGAACACGATGACCGACCCGGGTGTGGCTGTGAGGGCGTTCAAGGAAGGATGCCCCGGATTCTCCCATTGCACTGGCCATGATTGGCCTTCAGTCAAGAAGGCAGCAGACCTGGCAGTCTCTCAAGCCAAAGCTGGTACGCCTGATCCGGACTTCCACGGACTCCCGGAGAAGAAGAGACAGTCAAAAGTCAAGGGCCTGTTCGATTCGAAGGTATCACAGCTCGAGCCGGACGAGATAGTCGGCATGGCCATAACACTGGCGGATTGGGCGGGAGACGACAAGAGGATCTCGTCGGTGAACGCGAGCGTGGGCGCCGGGTACGGCACGCTCGCATTCGCGAATAGCCGCGGCATCACGGGTTCTCAGAAGTTCTCATCCTTCGATATGAGCTCAGAAGCCGTTGCCAGGTCAGGTTCCAGAATGTTCTCTGGGGTGGACATGGGGTGGACCCGACAGCTCGATAGGACCCTGTTCGAGAAAGTAGGGAGGAGCGCGATGGAGCACGCCATCAGGGGCCTCAAGCAGACGAAGATCGATACTGGCGACCTCCCGGTTGTCTGGGATCCGTTGGCTATCGGTTTCGTCCTCTCGACGGCGATAGGTGGAGGAGCGAACGCCGAGAGCGTGCAGCGCAAGAGGAGCTATCTTTCCGGCCGCCTTGGAGAGAAGATCGGCTCGGAGTCGCTCACGATCGTCGATGACCCGACTGTCGATTGGGCCGTCGGAAGCTATGCTTTTGACGGCGAGGGTACTCCCGCCTTCGCCAAGCAATTGGTCGAGAAGGGCGAGCTCAAGTCCTATCTACATGACAGTTATACCGCAGGCAAAGACTCGGTCGAGAGCACAGGCAATTCCTCGAGAGGAGGCATCATGTGGAGCTTCAGGAGGCCGCCGTCGATCTCCAGCTCGAACCTGGTAGTTGCAGAAGGCGACTCCAGCATACAGGAGATGCTTGATGAGACAAGGAAGGGAGTCTATCTGCGCCTGACCTACGACTATCCGAACCTTGCGACGGGCGAGTTCTCAGGACTCATGATGGAGAGCTTCAGGATCGACAAGGGCGAGCTGGGCGAATCCATCCAACAGGCCACGATTGGAGTCGGCCTGCTGGAGCTGTTCTCGCGAATAGACATGGTGGGTGACGAATCGAGGGATGTCTTCGGGGTCAAGACGCCTGCCATCAGGATTTCGAAGGCGAAGGTCGCGGGTTCCCGCTAGAATGAGTACTTCTGCCCGCATACCGGGCACTCGCTGGTCCTCTTGGCGCATGAAAGGTGCAGCTGGCCGCCGCATCTGCAGGTGACGATGTCGAAGCCGGGTTTTATCCTGCCCTGGCATGAGATGCATCTCGTTGTCTCCGATGCTCTGCCGAGCTTGAAAGGCGGGCCCGCGGGGAACACATTGACGCTGTCCTCTATCTCGAAGGTCTGTGGTCTGCCGTCGAACTGCCTCTTGCTCGTCAGCATCACCTTGATGGGCACGTTGCCGCTCGACTTCGGCACGATCTTGACCTTCAGCTGGTGCTCGGCGCTCGGTTTGAGATTAGCGACCATTCCTGCATCGACGACCTCGAAATCCCCGATGACCTCCACCGAGATGTCCTTGGCGAGGGCCTTCCCTGTGTTCTTGATGTCGATCTTGAGCTCGCTCTCGACCGCCTCCTGAAGGCCTGTCGCCGAAACGCTACCCGTGATGTCTGCCGAGTATGCCTCCATTAGCTCCTTTGCCGTGTCCAGAGCCTCTGCGACGAGCTCTATCGCGGAGTCGTAATCCTTCTCCTTCTCGATCTCGGCCATCGCGATCAGCCGCTCGGGCTCCCTTTTGGAGAACCCGTATCTTCCAAGGTTCTCCATGGCGCTCTCAGCGGCTATGGATATGTCCAGGTACTTCTTGTAAGAGTCTTCTAGGCCCATCGTCTTGCGGTCAGCGTCCATCAGGAGCTGGAACGCCCCCTCGATGTCCTCCTTCTCATGTGCCTTCCTCGCATCTCCCACAATCTTCTCCACCATTGTGACCGATGCCCCGAACTTCCTAAGTCCCTCGGTCTTGCCCTGGACATCGTCTATCAGGCTCGAGATCTTCTTGGATATCAGCGAGATGCTGTTGTCCTTGCATGCGAGTGCCTGCTGGTACGCGAAATCCCAGAGCTTCTCCGAAAACGAAGTGTTCGCCACCTCGAGCAGGTCCTCGGCGGACTTGGTGTTTATCCCCATGGACTTGGCCTTCGCGATCATCAGCCTGTTCTGCTCCATGATGTTCTTTATGGAGTCCTCGAAGATCGACTCGGCTTTGGCCGTCGCCCGCTTGAGCGCGTCCCTGCTCTTGGCGAACTCGTGGGCCGTCAGGTAGTCCTGGGCCATGTCAAGCATCTCATCGCACTCTGATGTGTCGATCCGGACCCTCTTGAGCCTCTCGATGCGTTCCCTCGCCGCGCTCAGTTCGATCCTGCAGCTGTCTAGGTTCTCTCCGATAAGCTGCAGTTCATCGCCGCTCTCTATGGCTGCGGTCATCGCATCGACATACTTGCCCTCCGAGAGCAACCTCTCGGCCTTCTCCACGGATTCGGTCAGACGGTCGGTCTTCCTGCCTTCGTCCGCTGCGTCCGAGAGCTTCCTGCGGGCCATCTCGACCGCTCTGGTGCTGATGTCGCGCTGCAGCTCCGCGCGCTCCATCTCGGTCTCGCACTTCATGGCGAGCTTCAGTGAATCTTGGTATCTGGTTTCATTGTACGCCTGGGTGCCCTCTGCTACATATCTCTCCGCCATCCCGAGCTGGAGCCCCTGTGAAGCGGACTTCTCGATCCGTTCCTTCAGTTTCTCGAGCGTTCCCCAGATCCTCGACTTGGTAACCTCGGAGGATGCCTCTGAGGACTTCCTCGCGAGCTCCAGGGCGATGGCGTACTGGTGCCTCGTGAGCGCCTCGACGGCATGCTCGAGGAATTCGCGTGCGCGTCCGACATCCATGTCCAGGGTCTCGGCATCCTTCAGGTTGTTCCTGGCGACCCTGATCTCGAGCGCAGCCTGGGAGCTCAGGTTCTTGACATGGTTGATGTCCTCTTTCGCGGAGGCTATGCATCTGAGCGCCTCCACATAGTCTCCTGTCCTTGCGAGTTCGCCTGCCTTTTCGCTGAGTTTCTCAGGTCCCAGCGTGTCTACTCCAACGTTCCTCGCATCGGTGAGCAGCCTCTGGAGGCTCCTAGTCATTTCGGATATGGAGGTGGAGATTGTCCGTCTGGCGAGATCGTCGCATTCCTTGGCCGTGGCGAGGGCTTGGTCGTAGTTCTTCGTTTTCATGAAATCCTTTGCCTTGCCCAGGAGCTTCGACGCGGCCTCGGCTTCTATCCCGTGCATCTGCGCCAGATCTATGTTCTCCTTCGAGCTCAAGATGAGCCTCGCGGCCAGGTACATTTCGAGGCTCTTCTCCGTTTCTGCCATCACCTCGTCCAAAAGATTCTCCGCATCGTCGATCCTGCCCTCCGAGAACTTGCTCCGGGCTTGGTCGAGCCTGCGCACCAGGGAGGTCACGTCAGCCCTGGTCTTGCCGGCCTCGGAGATCAGCTCCTCAGTTCTGCGGATCTTGTCCTTGACCTGGTCGAATCTCCCTATCTCCTTCTGGAGGGACAGCTTGGTGCCCCGTATGGATTTGAAAGCCTCGCCGAAGTCATGCTCCTCGGCCTTGTGGATGGCCTCTTTGAGCTGTGACTTCGCCTCGTCTATGTCAATACCGACGGTCTTGGCCTCCTCGAGCGAATCCTTGATCGCCGAGAACTCCGTCTGGACCAGCTTGCTCATCATGTCGTCTGAGCTCTGGATGATCTCCCTTGCGTGGGCCATAGCGTCCTCATAGACCCTCTTCGAGAGAGCATCATTGGCACGCGTGAGGAGTATCTCGACATCCGAGGGGTCGCCTTCCATCGACCGAATCATCTCGATCTTCGAGGTCGCGGTCGCGATCAGCTTGTCGCACTCTACCTGGCCTATAGTCTCGATCCTGCGGGTTACCTGTTTCAGGAGGGCCTGCGCCTTGTCGAACTCCGAAGAGGCGATGTGCTGCCTGGCTTGCGTGATGGTCTCGCTCAGCTCCGAGAGCGCATCATCGCTTGTGTATCCCTTCACGAACTGGTCGATGTTCTGGAGTCGGTCGCTCATGACCCTTGTCATGGCGGCATTCGCGGCCTCCTTGCTCGATTTCGCCAGGTTGACACTCTCCATCATGTCGTCCTTGGACATGCTGTCGAGCGCCCTCTGTAGGATTCCCTCTGCCTCGGCGATGTCGGCTCCGATCTCCTTTGAGAGTTTCAGGGCCTTGTCTGCGATGTCGATCTCCTTCATGGTCCTGTCGTATGTCAGCTTCTTTGTTACGGTGAGACCGTTCGAGGTGGCCTCTGCGGTCTTATCGTAGTTCTTGTCCTCGAAGTTTTTCCTGGCATCCATCAGGATTACTTTGACCTTCGTTGTGTCCGCGCCGAGGTCAGATGCGAACTTCACCGCCTTTGCGAGCTCGACGACATCGTCCCTGGCCTCGTAGAACATCTCCAGTGCGGTGTCCACCTCCTTCCAGCTCTGCTCGGCATAGCTCATTGCATCCTCGAACTTCCCGAGCTTCAGGTTGTCCCTCGCAGTGTTGAGTAGCAGGATGGCCTTGGTCATATCCACGCCGACCTTCTTGGCCAGCACGAACCTGTCTCTGGCTTTCGAGATGACCTCCAGGACCGAATCGAACTCCGCTCTGTGCATCTTCTCGTGTGCAGTGTTCAGAGCGTGGAGCGCCTCGATGTACTTCTTATCCTTGAGCGCGTTGACTGCCTGGTCGAGGAGCTGCTGGGGGACTGTGACGTCCTCCTTCGCGTTCTTCATCTTCTTGATCGCTTCCCTCGTTTCCCTGGCGAGATCCTGGAATCTGGTAGTGATGGCGCTCTCCCCGTCAGTCTCGGCCTTCTTGGCGTACGAGAGAGATTCCTTGAACTTGAGCGCTGCAAGTGCGGATTTGGATTTGTCAGTGTGTGACTTGACCCGAGACATGTCCGCCCCTAGCTCTTCCCCGGCCGAGATCAGCTCCTCGGCCTTCGATACGGCGGAATTGACCTGCGACTTCAGGTCCTCCCCAGCGCCTTCGAGGACCTCCTTGATATCCGTCATGCAGGCTTCGTATTCCTGGGATTCGAGAGCACTCTTCGCCCTGGCCAGCTGGTCGTCGAAGATCGTCACATCGTTTCCGAATTCCTTGGCCTGCATGATCGTCTCCTGGGCCTGCGAGAACAACTTGGAGAAGACCTCGTGGAAAGTCCGTTCGGAAGCGTCGTAGGCGCTCTTGGCGAGCTTCATCGCCCCCTCGAGGTCGTCGGCGACTACTCTCTCCTTGCTCTTCTCGAGCATGTCGTGAGCCGCCTTCGACTCGTTGCCAGTTCCTTGGACGAGGTTTATGAGTCCATCAACAGAATCAGCGACATCGCCTATCCTTCGCAGGTAGGCTCCCTTGGCCAGCTCCATCCCCTTCCTGGAATGTGCGATCGCGGACTGGTAGTCTTTAGAAGCGATCGCCGCCTCGAAATCCCTCTGCGGTTTCTCGACCTCGCTGAGATTGACATCGCTGTCCTTGCATCTCTCCAAGAACTTCTGAAGAGAGTCATGCTCTTTCTCTGCGACCTCTTTGTTCTTGGTCGCCTCCTTAGCTCTCTCCTCTAGCTGCTTTGCTAATTGGAGGCTCTTCAGGTAGTTTCCCGCCAAGGTACACCAAGCTCCGTGCGCCAGTGCCTAGAATCCCATTAGGTCACTGACAGGCTGTATGCGTGTTATCATTTTTCTGGCTTCATATAAAAGTATCGTTGAGTCTATCAATACTGATACGTATCCTGGCTGAAGCGATGTGTCGGGGTCAGTTTCCACCAATTCCAGTTAACCTGGAGAGCGCATCCCTGACATGGTCCTTGGCTCTCTTTTCGTCCTTCTTGAGCATCTCCCTTGCATGTCTTGCGAAGGGTGCGTCTGAGATGCCGGCCAGATTGATGTTTACATTCATCGCGGCCCCCTTGAAACCAGTTTCGGCCAAGAGCACAGCCACGCCGACGTCTGACGATGCGCTTACGGTCCCGAGCTCAGCGACTCGTGCGGACTTCTCGAGGACATCGGCACATGCCGAGGCCGTTTCCAGAGGCACGCTGCAAGCGTGCCTCAAGGCCCTCTGGAAATCCTCGACGGTCTTCGGGTTCTCATCCTTCCTCCTCGCTCTGGACGCCAGGACCACCTTGTCGTATGAGTCAGCATCCTCTCTGGCTTGAGAAATCAGGTCATCTCTCAACGCCACTAGCGATGCCTGGAGCCTCTCAAGCTCCGGTTTCCTAGCCTCGTGCTTCTTGTTCTTCGCCGTGATCGCGCACACCATAGCCAGAAGCGAAGCGGCCATTCCGCCAGCGGCTGCGGCTGCTGTGCCTCCGCCGGGAGAAGGCATATCGGACGACAGTTCGAGGCAGAACTTTCGCAATGCCTCGAAGTCCTTCAACCCCAAATTCTCCTCTCCAGAACCTGATCGCTCGAGAACTGGCGGATTCCAAGGAACTTCGCTGCGAGGTCGCACACTGCTTCCAAGGGTATGAGGCCGACTATCTCACTCTCAGCAATCTCGACTCCTCGTTCCTCGGCCTCCTTCCTCACAGCCTCGAACACCGTCGAGATGTGAGTGACCGTGTAGTCTGTCAGGTTCATCGAGACCTGGACCGTGCCCCTGGCCTCCAGTGCGAACCCAAGAGCTTTGACCTTCGGCAGGCCTCCGCTGCTAGCCCTGATCTTCTTGGCGATCTCCCTGGCTATGTTCACATCAGTGGATTTCAGATCCACGTTGAACGCAATCAGAGGCATCCTAACACCGACTGCCACTGCTCCCGCAGTCGGATGGAGCATCCTGGGACCGAAGTCTGGATACCTGGACTCGTCCGTCAGGATTGCCTGTTTGAGCCCCTCGAACTCACCCCTCCGCACATTCTCTAAGTTGACTCTCTCGGGCTTCTTCGCCGCCGACTCGTAAAGGTAGACGGGGATCTTGAGCTCCTTCCCGATTCTCGCGCCGACCTTGTGCGCGATCTCGATACAGTCATCTATCGTGACGCCTGATATCGGCACGAAGGGAAGGACATCGAGCGCCCCCATGCGCGGGTGCTGTCCCTTGTGCTTGTTGAGGTCTATCAGCTCAGACGCCGCCCTCGCCCCTCTGAACGCCCCTTCTTGTACGGTGTCCTTGCCTCCGGTGAACGTGACGACGGACCTGTTGTGGTCGAGGTCAGATTCGACGTCGAGTATCTTGATCCCAGGGACGGCCCTGATGGAGTAGACGATCTTGTCTATCACATCCTTTCGCCGCCCCTCGCTGAAATTGGGTACGCATTCGACTATCGTGGGCATTCTCTCGGACCGGCCATCGGCATCGCATTAGATGGTAATTAAGCACGTCGAGCATGTGGTTCGGCACGAGGGCGCGTCACTTCTTGATGATATCCACTGCCGCGACCCTCTCGAGCACGAGGTTTCTCGGATCGCTCTTGCCAATGGTGTCGAGTTCCTGTCGGGTGATGCCGAACCTCTTGAGCCTGTCGACCGAGAGGTCCTGAGGCCTATCATCTAGAATCCGCCATGAGCTGTCGACCTCGAGGTCCCCTCCTGACAGCCGGGCGACCACGACCTCTTCTGTCGTCTGGTCGACTGACATCTTCTTGATCGCGCTCGAAAGCTGCTTCTCACCCGAGGCGTACAGGAGCGTCTCCATCGAGAGCGAATCCGAAGAGTTGCGTCGTCCGTCTATGGCCTTCTTCGCATGAAACAGAGCGCTCCGTACGTGGTCTAGACCAAAGACCATGTCTGACCTCATCAAGAGGATCTGCACCCCCGAGCTGAAGGCTGGGTTCACCGTCCTTTCCAGAAACGCCGGAGCACACCCTCGATCGACCTTGACAACCCACGCCTTCAGGTCCTTGGTCGCTTCTTCCACTATGTCAGGCATCGTGCTCGGCCCTACGTCTATCTGTATTATATCAATTTTCACGCCGCATGAGCAGGATCGACCCTGAGCATTCACTCAGATGGTTTAGAAACATGGGGAATATGATTGTTCGCAGCATGGTCTCGTGCTCGACCATTGCTGCGAGTTGGGGTTTGCAGGGTCGGAATGAATGCTCGGTCAGCCCTGGACAATGGAGCCCAGGACGGGCTTGAACGTCCAACCATCCTTGTTCTGGACCATCGACTTCGACAGGTCGATGTCCACGGTCAGAGTCGTGGTGTCATCTTCCACGATCGTGAACGGTTTGTTTATCTTCAGCTCCCCCGAAGGTACCCTGAAGTTGACCAGTGTTCCGTTCTCGAGGGTCCCGGTCACGTTCACCACTGCAATACGTATCTGCGTGTACTTGCCAACGCTCACGTTGCCCGATGCGAGCAGTCCTGATACATTGACAAGGGCTGCGAGATCCAGCGTCTGGTCATCCAGTTGGAGAACATGCCATCCGCTGTTGTCCTCTGCGGTGTCGTTCTGGTCGGTTTCATTGTCGAGTCCTGCCTGGTGTATCTTGACAGTTGAGAATGTTACGTTGATGTGAGCCCATCCCGCGGGCGCGTCCTTCACGTTGATGACTACCCTTCCTGTGGCGGCATCTTCCCGCGTGAGTAGATATGCCCCCGCTCCCCCGAGTATCACGATGGCTGATACTCCCAGAGCTAGCAATGCAATCCCTTTTGATGTCATGGCGGCTCCATTGTGGGCAATCTGATATAAACATTTCCGCAGGAAAAAGCAACGTCAGTATTGATTTCGGACTACGTGCTAGAAACGGCTCGACGATCGCTGAAAATTCGTTGCTCGACGGCATTTGCCTCGCTCCAATTCCCGTACATTAGGTCATGGCATGCGAGTCGGGGAAAATCGTCAACCTGCACGGATCGAGCCCCGAGCGGTGCCCCTCTCCACTTCCCGTGGCCCCCAGGCCGTATTGTCTCTACCATCTCCTTCGACATGTTGTCAATTATCTGTAATCCTTCAGCGACCGCTGCTCGTCCTCGATCTCGACAGGCATCCCCGGTTCGGACTGACCGAGCTGGTCCTTGATGGACCTTGCGACCGCTTCTCCTATCGTCGGTATCTGCTTCAGCCTGTCATAGCTGGTGTTCCTGAGATCCTCGATGGTCCTGATGCTCCTGTCGTACAACGCCCTTGCTCTCACCCTGCCGACACCCTTCATCTTGACCAGCTCCAGCAGCTCGCTCTTGATGCCGTAGCGCATCCGCGTGCGCATTTCCCTGACCTCGTCCAAGGCGTCCTTGTTGAACAGCTCGGCCAGTCGGGCCATTGCATGCACCAGCCACTCCGCGCGCTCCATCTTGTTCCTGATATCTCCAGGGCCTATGTTGAACCCGTGCGCGATGTCGTTCTCGTGAACCTCGGACATCCAATCGCTCAAGAGCTTGGCCGTCTTGACCTCGGATAGGAATATCTCGTACTTGCCCAGGTCCGACGGCGGCTCTATCAGCAGCTGCTCGTTCACCTCGCTCTCGAACTCCTCTATCCATGAGTAGTCCGATTGGCGCAGGTACAGGAGGCCCATGTCCGGGACCGCGCATATCGTGTGGAGTATCCCGAAGCTCTTGCCGGAACCATATTTCGTGAGAGCCTCTCTCATGATGACGGCTGACTGCGGGTCTACGTAGAGGTCGCTGACGCACTTGCCGAACAGTGTTGCCCTGAGAGGTTCGTCGGGATGTACCATGCCCTGTCCCTGGAGGAAGTCAACCACCTTCTCGATCGTCTCGGTCAGATAGGTCACTTCGGTCTGATGTGCGAGGAAGGTCTTTCCGAAAAAGGAGTTCAAGTCGTCAATCGATGAAGCCGCCTTCGTGGCGATAAGGGCCAGAACATGCGATCTGATGGCTGGCTCCGTCCCGAGCTTCGAGTAGATGTTCTCGTTTTCGCCCAGGAGGTAGGTCTCAAGGAGCATGTCCTTCTCCTCCTCGTTCCTCGCAATCAGTATTGCCTCTCCGTACTTGTCGAACCTTGGCCTCCCGGCCCTGCCGCACATCTGCTTGATCTCGAGCACTGGTATGGTCGTGTAACCGATGTTCGAATCGAATCGCTTGACGTCCCGGACCAAGACCGTGCGTGCCGGCAGGTTGATTCCCGCTGCAAGCGTGGGTGTGGCGACTATACATCTGACAAGTCCGTTCTTGAAGTTCGATTCCACGAGCTTCCTCTGTGGACCAGTCAGGCCAGCATGATGGAACGCGCAGCCGTTCCTGAGGCATTTCCCGAGCTTGCTCCCCATCGTGGTCGGCTCGTCCTGCTCCCCAATGAGCTTCTTCGCGACCTTGCCCAGCTCTGCAGAGTTGTATCCGCCTGCGGTCTTGACGACCTTTCCGAGCTCTCCCGCGAGCGATTCGCTCGCCTTCCGCGTATTGACGAACACCAGACACTGTCCTCCAGATCCGAGGGCGCTCTTGACCAGTCCCTGAACCGGTTCATCATCGTCCAGGAGGACGCGCTTCGAGTTGTCCGTGAAAAAAACCTTGCCGTCCGCATACACCCCTTCCTTCAGAGGCACGGGCCTCCAGTCGCTCTCGATCAGCTCGGCACCGAGCCATTCTGCCAGCTCCGAAGCGTTCCTGATCGTCGCGGAGAGGGCGATGATCTGCGCTGTGGGGTTGAATGTCCTGAACTTGACCAGAGTGACCTCGAGCGTGGGTCCCCTCTCGGGGTCGTTGATCAGATGGACCTCGTCTGCTACCACGACGGACAACTGGTCCAGCCATTTGGATCTGTGCCTCAGAAGCGAGTCCGCCTTCTCGGAGGTAGCGATGACGATGTCGAATAGGTGGAGCTTCGGGTCTACATCATCGTAGTCGCCTGTTGATTCCCCCACTCTTATCCCGAGGTCCTGGAACTTCGCGAGGTCGTCGAATTTCTCGGACGCGAGGGCCTTCAAAGGCACTATGTACAGTGCCTTCCCGCCTCGCAGGACCGCCTGGAGGATGGCAAGATAGGCCACCAAGCTCTTCCCAGAAGCTGTTGGGATCGCCAGGACGATATTCTTCCTATCGAGGGTCGGTCCTATGGCCTCCTCCTGGGGTGGATACAGGGTATCGATGCCCTCATCCTTGAGCTTCTTGACAATCCTGGGATCCAGGCCCAACTCGTCGATCCTCATTCCTGCCCTCTCAGCATGGTGACGCTCGTTATGGATGGCGGTCCCCCTAATATTTGTTCGCGGGAGGCGAAGTGAGTGCAGAACCATGATTCCATCGCAATACCGTCGGATGACTGGCCCTACCAACAAGTGAGCCCCCTCACGGCAAAAGCCTTATTTAGCACGAGGGTTAATAGCTTGAACAGTCACGGTTGTGACTAATACTGGTGCAGTTAATGGCAACGAGTGATTCTTGGGGGTCGACGCTGGGCCTTTCGGACCTCGAGGATTGGATCAAATCCAAGTCCTTCGAGACAACGGCCGATGTGAAGATACCCCCGCAACTGGTGGACCAGGTCATAGGCCAAGACGAGGCCGTGACGGTGATCCGCAAGGCCGCTGAGCAGAAGAGGCACATCATTCTCATAGGAGACCCGGGCACTGGGAAATCCATGCTCGCGAGATCCATGACCGACTTCCTCCCCAAGGGCGAGATGCAGGACGTCATCGCCTACAACAACCCCGAGGACCAGAACGAGCCGAAGATCAGGATCGTTCCAGCGGGCAAGGGCAGGGAGATCGTCCAGGCGCAGAAGCGGGAGGTGGAGCAGAAAAAGGCTCAGAAAAACTCCTCCTGGCTCATGCTCATCATGATGTTTGTCGCACTGGGCGCTATGGTCTCTTGGATTCAGAAGGATTTCACACCGCTCCTCATAGTGGTCGTGGGCGGTCTGGTCCTGTACTGGCTCGGACGGTCGTTCGGGCAGAAGCGCGAGGCGATGTTGATCCCGAAGCTGCTCGTCACTCACAAGCCCGATGAACTGGCACCGTTTATAGACGCCACGGGCGCACACGCAGGAGCATTGCTGGGCGATGTGAAGCACGATCCGTTCCAGAGCGGTGGGCTTGAGACCCCAGCTCACGAGAGACTTGAGCCTGGGGCGATCCACAAGGCGAACAGGGGCGTCCTGTTCATCGACGAGATCAACTTGCTCCGGATCGAAAGCCAACAGAGCCTCCTTACTGCGCTCCAAGAGGGCGAGTTCAGCATCCTGGGGCAGAGCGAGAGGAGCTCAGGCGCTATGGTCAAGAGCGAGCCTGTTCCGTGCGGTTTCATACTCGTCGCGGCTGGCAACCTGGACGCGGTCTCGGGGATGCACCCGGCACTAAGGTCCAGGATCAGAGGTTACGGTTATGAGATCTACATGCGGAGCACGATGCCCGACACCGAGCAGAACAGGGACAAGCTGATCAAGTTCGTGGCTCAGGAGGTGTCGAAGGACAAGAAGATACCTCACTTCGACAAGGGCGCGGTGGCCGAGATCATCCGCGAAGCCCAGAGAAGAGCTGGACGGAGGGGGATGCTCACACTCAGGCTGCGCGAGCTTGGCGGATTGGTGAGGGTCGCAGGCGACATAGCGACCGAGAGGAATGCGTCCGTTGTCGAGTCGAAGCACGTCCTCGAGGCAAAGAAGATTGCTAGATCGCTCGAGCAGCAGGTGACGGACAGGGCGGTCGAGCGAAGGAAGGATTACAGCATATCATTGACCGAGGGCGCGGTCGTCGGCATAGTCAATGGACTTGCAGTGCTCAATGCCGAGTCCTCAATGTCGGAGTTCTCAGGGATAGTGACGCCGATAGTCGCCGAGGTCACACCGCCTCAGAACAGGGAGGGCGGCAAGATCATTGCGACTGGCAAGCTCGGCGAGATCGCGAGGGAGTCGGTGCAGAACGTCTCCGCGCTCATCAAGAAGTACACGGGGGAGGACATCAGCAACCACGACATACATGTGCAATTCATCGGGACCTACGATGGTATTGAGGGGGACAGCGCCTCGATAGCCGTCGCGACAGCGGTCATATCGGCCTTCGAGGAGATCGAGGTGGATCAGAGCTGTGCTATGACCGGGAGCTTGAGCGTGAGGGGCCAGGTTCTGCCGGTCGGAGGCGTCACGGCCAAGATAGAGGCGGCCGCGGAGATAGGCCTGAAGAAGGTTCTCATTCCGGAGGAGAACATGAAGGACGTTCTCCTTGAGGACAAGTACATCGGCAAGATCGAGGTCATACCTGTCCGCACCCTCAACGATGTTCTTGTGCACGCCCTTGTGGGCTCTCGTAAGGAAGGGCTCCTGAAGAAGCTCGCAGCCCTCGTTGCCGCGAAGCGCCCGTCGTCTCCAAGCCCGCTTCCGGTGACCGACAGAGCGGCGGCCCATTGAAGTTGAGGTGTTCTCGTGCGCGGCCTGATTGTCGGAAGGTTTCAACCGTTGCACAAGGGACACCTTTCGGTCATCCGAGAAGTCCTCAGGCAATGCGATGAGCTGATCATAGTCATAGGCAGCGCTGAGGAATCTCATACTGATAAGAACCCGTTCACTGCCGGTGAGAGATACCAGATGATCCTGTCCTCGTTGACAGACGGGGAGAGGCGTCGCGTCCTCATTGTACCTATCAGAGACGTCAACAGGTACTCAGTTTGGGTGAACCATGTCGAATCATACGTACCTCCTTTCGACGAGATCTACTCCAACAGCGACCTCACAAGGTCTCTGTTCAAGCAGGCAGGATATGAGGTTCACAAGACGAAGGCATACAACCCGAAGGAGTACTCTGCGACCGAGGTGAGGCGACGCATTGTTGACGGCGAGAGATGGGAGAATCTCGTGCCTCGGCCGGTTGCTGGATTCCTGGATGGTCTGGATGCGAGACAGAGACTGCTGGACTCAGGCATGAGTCCTGCAAAGAAGCAGGGTGAATGCCGTGCTCGCTGAAGAGGTCGGCGAGCTGCTCAAGTCTAAGGGACAGACGATTGCCTTAGCTGAATCATGCACTGGTGGCAAGCTTGGTGACATGATCACGGAGGCCTCTGGGAGCAGCGACTATTTCCTCGGAGGAGTTGTCTCGTACAGCAATCAGGCAAAGATGGAGCTTCTGGGCGTTGACAAGAGCACGCTCGATGTCAAGGGTTCGGTGAGCAAGGAGGTCGCTCTCCAGATGGCTGCCGGTGCCCGGAAGAAGCTGCATGCAGACATTGGCGTCGGAACAACGGGGATCGCTGGACCGACCGGCGGGACTAAAACGAAGCCTGTTGGGCTCGTCTACATCGCGGTGAGCTCGGACAAGACCGCTGTCTGCACCAGAAACCTGTTCAAGGGTTCCAGACATGACGTGAAGATGCATTCTGCTGTCAAGGCGCTCGAAATGGTCAGAGAATTCCTGCTCAAGAGCGGCTGAATGAGTGGTCGCGCCCCGCATTTTCCAGAAATTACCAAAATATTTATACTCACACCCCGATTTTATAACGCGCGTCGCATGCGCGCGAGGACTTTCTAATGTCAGAAGGGGATGTGCAGAGGATACCTACTGGGGTCGCCGACTTCGATTCCATCATGCAGGGCGGACTTCCAGCAGGCTCGGTCGTCCTTCTTCTGGGCGATGTCGGAGGCGGCGGGCACGAGTTCGCATTGACCTCAGCGGCGAAGATCGGCATCGTCAAGGAATTCCCGGATACGCGGACTTTCATGCTCGGGGACGCGGGGAAGCACGGGGTTTTGCCGGAGAAGATGTGCTACATAACCTTCTCTCGGTCCAGGAACGATATCCTTCAGGACGTCAAGCTGTCCTTCAACCGGGACTTCTATGAGTCTCTGAAGACGAACCTGCTCTTCAAGGATTTCTCGAGGAACTACTTCATGCACACCGTCGTCCCGACGGCATGGCTGGATTCGGACCAGTCAGGCGACCTGTTCTCGGACAAGAAGCAAGACGGACTCCTCGAGTCGCTCGTTGATTTCCTCGACGGCAACGCCCCGAAGAGCATGGTCATAATGGATTCGCTCACAGACCTTGTGGTATCCGAGACGATCGACTTTCAGGACGTAATCGCGCTCCTGAAAGGCATCCAGCGGATGGCGAAGAAGTGGGATGCGATCTTCTATCTCATACTAACGGACGAGATCCTGGACCGGAAGCGCCAGCAGATGATCATAGACAGCGTAGACGGCGTGTTCAAGTTCGAGTGGGCGAAGTTCCACCATACGTCCAAGAGACAACGGTATCTCTATGTCGAGAAGTTCATGAGCGTGCTCCCTCACCTGGACCAGGAGAGGATCGCGCGCTTCGCCACACTGATAACCTCTCAGAGCGGATTTGTCGTGATCAACACGGAACGGGTGGGATGAGCACATGGCTGTAAGCAGGGTCAAGACGGGTGTCGATGGATTGGATGAGATGCTTCAAGGCGGCCTGCCGGAGAATCATATTGTCGCCGTCATGGGGTCGTTCGGGACGGGCAAGACGACCCTCGGTCTACAGTTCCTGGTGGAAGGCCTGAAGAAGAACGAGCCGTGCATATTCATCTCGCTCGAAGAGGACAAGGATTCGATTCTGAAGAACGCCGCAGCCTTCGGATGGGACTTGTCTGGGGCGCTGGACAGCAAGAAGCTCGGCCTGTTCAAGCTCGAACCGTCTGATGCGAAGACCACGATCACGAGGATCAAGAGCGAGCTCCCGAAATTCATCAAGTCCTTCGGCGCGAAGAGGGTGGTGCTGGATTCCGTGTCATTGCTCAACATGATGTTCTCGGACGAGAACGATCGCAGGTCGAACCTGTTCAACCTCTGCCAACTGTTGAGGAGCACGGGTGCCACGGCCCTCCTGACGGCGGAGGTCAAGGACGAGAATCCGCGCTCCTCCAGGGACGGCCTAGCGGAGTACACCGCGGACGGCGTGCTCCTGCTCCAGTCGGACGAGAGCAAAGAAGGAGGCGAGGTCCAGCTGACGATAAGGATTCTCAAGATGCGCCGAACCTCTCACTCGAGAAGGGTGAAGCCGTACTCGATAACGGACAAGGGGATCGTGGTGCACGCGGGCGCCGACGTGTTCTAGGACTTCCCTATCAGGGTGCCCTTGAGGGCATCCTCCATCTTGGACTCGTCGCTCCCCTTCGACTTGTCCCATCTCGAGACGAGCTCCTGGTTGATGACCGAGCCCAGCCTCCGGAGCCCTTCTGTTATCATCTGGTCCGACGGGTGGGTGAAGTTCAGCCTAAGTGTGCTCAGGCCGTCCTTCGGGTCCGCGAAGAACGCCCTGCCGGACACGAACGCCACTCTCTTCTTCAGCGCTTTCTTGAGCAGCTCCCCGGAATCCATGCCCTCTGGGAGCGTGACCCAGAGAAACATCCCGCCCTCGGGCTTCGTCCAGTGCAGTCCCTTCGGCATGAACTCGTTCATCCCGCTGAGCATGATGCTCATCTTCCTGCTGTAGACTTCCTTTATCTTCTCTATCTGCTGGTCCATGTGCCCTTTGGCGACGTACTCGTGCGCGATTCTCTGCCCCAGAACGTTGGTGCACACATCGGCCGATTGCTTTGCAATGATCATCTTCCTCAGTACGTCCGGCTCCGCAACTACCCAGCCGACCCTGAAGCCCGGCGCAAGCACCTTCGAGAAGGTGCTCATGTAGATCACCCTTCCCTCGTCGTCGAAGTGCTTTATGGGCACGATGTGCTCCCCGACATACCGTAGCTCGCCATACGGGTCGTCCTCGAGTACGAGGAAGTCGTATTCAGATGCGAGGTCGACCAACTTCCTCCTGCTTTTCTCAGGCATCGTCACGCCCGCAGGGTTCTGGAAGTTCGGCAGAGCGTATACTATCTTCGGGGGGTTGGACCTCTTCGCGAGCTTCTTCATCCGCTCCTCGAAGATGTCCATGCGCATGTTGTTGTCATCGATCGGTATGGATTCGAAGGTGGTCTGGTAGACTGCCCATCCAGTCAATGCCGTCAGGTAGGTGGGCGCGGAGACGACGACCGTGTCCTTCGGGTCGAGGAAGACCTTCCCCACGAGGTCTATGACCTGCTGGGACCCGCTCACGATGAGGAAGTTCTCCATCCCTGCATCCATGCCTTTCTTCTTCATCCGTTCAGCGAGTACCTCCCTCAACGGCGCATAACCCTCGGTGATGCCGTATTGGAGAGTCTGAGCGCCGTCGTTCTTCAGGACGTCGTTCGCTATCTCTCGGATGAGCTCTGTCGGAAATGTCTCGGGGTTCGGGAAGCCTCCAGCGAAAGAGATCATGTCGGGAACCTGGAGAAGCTTCAACAGCTCCCTTACCTCGGACGCCTTCATCTCCTTTGAGCGCTCAGAAAAATGCCGTGTCAGATTGAGGGCCATGCCACAATCTCCTGCCTACGACGATTAGGGGTCACTCGCACTTTAATGGTTTTGAGGATACCAGACCTCAACATCTATTTCATTGCATCGAGTCGGCGCGAGTCAGTATTCCTCGACAACACCAAAACCCTTAAGGCCAACTATTGCCTACAACGCAACCGTGGCCATGAAACTGACTCGCCAAGGCAAGGTGAAAGACGTATACGAGGTGGATCAGCGCACACTCGAGTTCGTCTTCACAGACAAGATATCCGTCTTCGACAAGACCATTCCATCTCTCATACCGCACAAGGGCGAGACCCTGTGCAGATCGAGTGCGTTCTGGTTCCAGGTGGCGCGCTCGTGCGGCATCAAGACCCATTTCAGGGAGCTCGTACCTCCGAACAGGATGCGCGTTGCCAAGGTCCAGGTGCTCGAGTATCCCAAGATAAACAAGAAAACCAATAACTATCTCATTCCGCTCGAGGTCATATGCAGGCACTATGTTGCCGGCTCCCTCTGGGATGGGATCCAGAACGGCCAGGTGAAGCCCGCGAAGCTCGGGTTCAAGGCGAAAAAGGAGGTCAAGTACGGCGACAAGCTCCCGGAACCGTACGTCGAGTTCACGACCAAGCTGGAGAAGGTCGACCGATTGGTCACGAAGAAGGAGGCCCAGAAGATAGCGTGCCTCACTAATGACGAGTACAACGATATCATAGGGGCAGTCCTGAAGATAGACGAGCAGATTGCCGAGGAAGTCGAGAAGAGAGACCTCATTCATGTGGACGGGAAGAAGGAGTACGCGTTCGATGAGGATCGCGAGCTCATGATAGTCGATACGTTCGGGACTGCTGACGAGGATCGCTGGTGGGACTGGGAGAGCTACTCGAAGGGCCAGTTCGTGGAGCTCAGCAAGGAGAATGTGAGGCAGTACTACAGGCAGCTGGGCTACTACGACAAGCTCATGGAGGCCAGGAAGATGGGCAAGGTCGAGCCCAAGATCCCGTCCCTGCCTGAAGCGAAGATCAAGGAGATCTCCGAGCTGTACATCGATATGTTCGAGCGCATCACGGGCGAGAGCTACAAGTGACCGCACGTTTCTTGGGAAGGTTTAATTGGCGGCTCCGTCTAATGTGAGTCTAAGATGGAGTTCCACGGCATAGACGACTTCATGATGTACCTCAAGGGCAGGTTCGACCTCAGCTCGCGGAAGCAGGATTGGCGCGCGCTCACCGGCAGGAACCATGTCGATTCTACATATGACACGTTCATCTTCACCGACCAGAAGGTCTTCCAGATCAAGTCCCTTGAGGTTGCGCCAACGAAGATGGCCGCAGTCGCATCCGAGGTCGGAGGACCTTCCCCGGATCTGCTCGAGGCGATCAAGGGCGGCTCGCCGATACCGCTGAATGTCGTCTCGCGGTCCCCGTCTGCATACTCGGTCATCATGTTCGGCATGCAGCAGTACTCCTCAGACATCTCCGACCTTCTGAGGCGAGAGTACTACTCCTCGAGACAGGACAAGCTGGACAGTGATCTGGAGAGAAATGCAAAAGTGCTCCTGGAGCGGCCGGAGTTCAAGGCCGCGTACAGGAGTCTCAAAGAGAGAGAGGAAGGGTATTTCGCCTAGGTTATCTTCCCGTCGAGGTACTGCTGGTAGCCTCCGAGGTCCAGGAGCCCGTGGCCCGAGAAGTTCAGTGCGATGATCTTCTTCTCGTTCTTCTTCTTGGCCTCGAGCGCGAGGTCCACGGCCGCCTTGATCGCGTGGCTCGTCTCCGGAGCAGGGATTATGCCCTCGGCTCTCGCGAACATCATCGCCGCACTGAAGACCTCCTTCTGCTCGAACGCGACCGGCTTGACCACTTTCTTGTTCACGAGAAGGCTCACAGTCGGCGCAGCACCGTGGTACCTCAGTCCGCCCGCGTGGATGGGAGAAGGCACGAAGTTGTGGCCCAGCGTGTACATCAGGAGTAGGGGAGTCATGCCGGCAGTGTCTCCGAAGTCGTATTCGTACTTCCCGCCTGTCAAGCTCGGGACCACAGTGGGTTCGACGGCGATGAACTCCGTGTTCATCATCTTCTTCTTCTTCAATTTCTGGCCTATGGCAGGGAACGTGAACCCTGCGAAGTTAGAACCGCCACCTACGCAACCAATCATGTAGTCGGGCTCCTCGTCGAGCTTCTTGAACTGCAGTAGTGTCTCCTCACCTATGATCGTCTGGTGCAGCATGACGTGGTTGAGGACGCTCCCCAGGCTGTAATGAGTCTTGCCGTCCTTGAGCGCCATCTCCATTGCCTCGCTGATGGCGATACCCAGCGAGCCCGGGTGCTTCGGGTCCTTCGCGAGCATCTTCCTGCCGAACTCCGTGAGGTTGCTCGGGGACGGGTTGACCTCCGCACCGTAGACGCGCATCATCTCGCGCCTGTACGGCTTCTGGTCGTATGATACGCGGACCATGAAGACCTTGCAGCTGAGCCCGAAGTGACTGCATGCAAGGCTGAGCGCGGTGCCCCACTGGCCCGCCCCTGTCTCTGTCGTCAGGTGCTCGACGCCCTCTTTCATGTTGTAGTACGCCTGAGCGAGCGATGTGTTCGTCTTGTGGCTCCCCGCCGGGCTCAGGTCCTCACGCTTGAAGTATATCTTCGCCGGCGTCTTGAGGGCCTTCTCCAGTCCGACCGCTCTCTGCAGCGGGCTCGGCCTGTTGACCATCATGTATCCCTGGAGCACTTCGTCGGGGATGTCTATGTAGTTGTCCGAGGACATCTCCTGTGCGATCAGCGCCTTAGGGAACAGAACCTCAAGGTCGGTCGGCGAGATCGGCTTCTTCGTCGCCGGGTTCAATGGAGGAGCTAGAGGCTCCGGAAGGTCAGGCAGTATGTTGTACCATCTCTTGGGCATCTCTTCGGGTGTCAGGTCCGTTCGTACGGGCTTCACTTGTATCCCTCTTGAGAATCCATGACTATCCGTACAATATATATCTCTTTCGAGCAATGATGTACAAATTTGTTGCTAGCATGGCCATCCAGAGACCATTGGTGAGCATCGGGAGCGGTTCGTCACTTGAGGTAGATCAGCCGGCCGTGCCTCGCGTCCCAGATCCAATCGTCTTCGGTCACGGCCTCTTCCCTCTTCGTGATCATGTTGTCGAGCTTGGCGTCGATGTCGTCGGCTTCGTGGACGGCGAGTGCCTCAGGGAACATCGGCTCCACTGGAGAACCCCACTCCTTCTTGCCGTGGTGCGATAGAAGTATGTGCCTGATCTTCGAGCTGAGCAGCTCAGGGAAACCATCGATTCCCGCGATCCGGGCCATGAGCTCCTGGTCGCCGAGTATGATGTGCCCGAGCAGGTTCCCTTCCTTGGTCTGGTTGATGTTGCTAGTGACCTTGAAGCTCTGGACCTTGCCTATGTCGTGTAGGAGCGCCCCGGTCATCAGGAGATCTCTGTCAAGCTCAGCGTGCAGCTCGGCGATTCGCTCGCACATTGCCGCCACGTTCAGCGTGTGGTGGATGAGCCCTCCGACGGCTGCTGAATGTAGCTGTATGGAAGCGGGCGATGTCGCGAACGCTTCCATGAACTCCTTGTCCTTGAAGAACGCCTCCAGGAGCCTCTTCATGTCTGCGTCCTTGACCGTGCCTATGATGTCCGACAGCCGGGACCTCATCTCGCCGATGTTCTCATAAGTCTTGATCAGTTCTCTGATGTCGTACAATCCCTCATCGAGCCTCGTGACTGACCCGCCGTTCTTGTCATTGATCGATATCTCGAGCAGGCCTCTGTACTCAGCGACCTCGCCCTTGATCCTCACGACCTCCTCACGGTCGAAGGAGTCGTGCAGCCTCTCGACGGCCGCCTTGTCGGAGCCACCCCAGTACTTGACCGTTATCTGGCCGGACCTGTCCGCCACCCTGAATTCGAACATCGACCCGTACTTGTAGTCCACGACGGGTTTCTTGTAGTTCACAGAGAAGTAGCTGTCGACCCTGTCCCCCGGCTTGAGTTCGCCTACGATCTGCTTGGATGCCATGCGCTTCTGCTCCCTTGTCACTCCGTTTCTTGACCGGGTTATGGGCAACGGCACGTATATGCTCTTTGTCAGATGTGGGCCGAAAGTCGCTTCCCTCAGCTGTCGGATCTCGGTATGCTCAATCGCCGTCGCCGCATCTGTCTCCGGAGTCGAGCGGTACGACGTTCGGCCGCACACGACCTCCGATAGCACGGGGACTTGACATCCTCTCGTACTGCATGCACGCTACTTCGAACGCACCCAAGCGAATCTCTTCTTCAGGTTCCGCTCGAGCACGGCCTTCTTCTTGGGGTCTGCAAGCCACAGCTTGGTCTCCTTCCATATCTCCGGGCATCGCTTCCCCTCCAGCCCCACGGTCCTCGCGATCTCGTGTTCGATGTCCTTCGCGTTCTCCCTGGTGACATTGATACCGAGGGGTTCGAAGAATCCCTTCTTGTTCATGTGCGCCACGAAACATGTCAAGCGCTCTCACCTCTTGAGCAGTTCAGCCATGCGTTTTCCGAGTTCCCTCGCGCTCTGAAGGCCGTCCTTGTCCTTTCTCGCGTCGCCTTTGTCGCCGGCAGTGCTCATCGCCCCTGGCATGCCGCCGCCGGGACCGGCGACGATCATGTCCTGCATTGCGAAAGTAGAGACCAGCTGGAGCACTGCCAGCTCCTGCCCGCCATGGGACCCGGCGCCGACGCAGATCGCTCCTCCCACCTTGTCCTTGAGGTCCTTGTTCTGGTACGCTATGACCGACCTGTCCATGATTGCCTTCAGTTGTGCGGTGACACCTCCGCAGTAGATTGGCGACGCCAGGATGATTCCGTCCGCGCCGACCATCTTCTCTATCAGCCTGAGTCCGTCATCCTTGATCGGGCAGTGCCAGGATCCGTCGAAGCATACCTCGCATCCTGTGCACGGCCTGACATCTAGATCCCTGATCGAAAGTGACTCGACCTCTATCCCCGCCTTCCTCAGAACCTTGGCCGCCTCATCGATCATGGTTTGTGTGTTCCCGCCCTTCCTGGGGCTGCCGTTGATCGCCAGCACTTTCATGGTATCACCGCTCTGCATCTGAGCGCACATGTACGGTCGTCTGCAAACAAAACCCTTCCTGATGAGAAAGATGAAAACCTGCCTCGGCCCAGCACCCCAGGGGCCGAGAGCATCGTATCTTCCCTCTTCTTGTTCCCATCACCAGCACTTCGAGAACCCGCAGGTCCTGCAGACCACGCAGCCCTCGACGTATTCCACCATGCTTCCGCACTCCGGACACTCGGGGCACACATCTCCCTTGTCGACATAGTTCTGCTTCTGGATGCCGCCTTCGTCTTTCGGAGCCGCTGAGGCCGCCGCCTCCGGCGCCTCGCTCGCAACGCCTCTGTCCTTCGTGAAACGTTCCAACGCTTTTGCGACTGCGTCGCTGCACGAGAGCACCATCCCCCCGGGCTGCCAAAGCGGCGTAGGGCATCTGATGCCCTTCAGCTGCTTCACGATCGCCTCCGGCTCGATGCCGGACCTTAGGGCGAGCGATATCAACCTTCCGACCGCTTCGGCCTGGGAGGCCGTGCACCCGCCGGACTTACCCATCTGCGTGAACACCTCGCAGAGTCCCCTTTCGTCCATGTTGATTGTGACGTAGAGATGCCCGCAGCCCGTCTCCAGCCTCTGGGTGGACCCGCGCGTCACATATGGCCGTGCGCGCGGCAGCCTCGAGGCCTCCTCGTCTTCGGGCGACACGTCCTTCTTGGGTCTCTCCCCCACGCTCAGGACCTGGTCCTCCCTGCTGCCGTATCTGTATACGGTGACGCCCTTGCACCCGAGGTCGTGGGCGAGCTTGTAGACGTTCTCGACATCCTTGGGCGTCGCCTCGTTCGGGAAGTTGACGGTCTTGGACACTGCGTTGTCCGTGTATCCCTGGAACGATGCCTGCATGCGTATGTGCCATTCGGGCGAGATGTCGAGGGCAGTCACGAACAGCCGCCTGATGTCCTCCGGGACCATCTTGAGGTCCTTGAGCGAGCCCTTTGTGGCGATCTCCTTCATCAGGTCGTCCGTGAAGAACTCCCGGTCGTGCGCGACCTCAGCGAAGATCGGATTGACCTCAGGCAGGATGTCCTTGTCCATAACGTTGCGGACATAAGCAACGGCGAAGATCGGCTCGACCCCGCTCGATACCCCCGATATGATGCTGATCGTTCCCGTCGGGGCGATGGTCGTGACCGTGGCGTTCCTTATCTTCGCGAACCGCTTGGCCAAGGTGCTCTCGGGGAAGTTCGGGAAGCTCCCGCGCTCCTCCGCGAGGACGACGGACTCCTTGTGCCCCTCGTCGTTGATGAACTTCATAAGCTCCCCCCCGAGCTTGAGCGCCTCCTCGGAATCGTACGGGATTCCGAGCCTCAGGAGCATGTCCGCGAAGCCCATCACGCCCAAGCCGATCTTCCTGTTGGCACGTGTCATCTCTCCGATCTGCTTCAGCGGATACTTGTTGACATCGATGACGTTGTCCAGAAACCTCACGGACAATCGAACCGTCTCGCCCAGCTTGATCCAGTCAAGCGCCAATCGTCCGTCCTTGAACGTGAGCGTCTTCGCGAGGTTGATAGAGCCTAGGTTGCAAGCCTCGTAGGGAAGGAGAGGCTGCTCGCCGCACGGGTTCGTGCTTTCGATCTCCCCGACCTTGGGCGTCGGATTGTCCCTGTTGATCCTGTCCAAGAAAACGATGCCCGGTTCCCCGTTCCTCCAGGCCATGTTGACGATCATCTCGAAGACCTTCCTGGCAGGCATCTTCCTGAACGGCTGCTTCGTGCGGGGATTGATCAGCTCGTACTCCCTGTCCTCCTCCAGGGCTTCCATGAATTTGTCGGTCAACGCCACGGATATGTTGAAGTTGGTGAGCTTGGTCGAGTCCCTCTTGGACGTGATGAACTCGATTATGTCAGGATGGTCCACTCGCAGGATGCCCATGTTTGCCCCGCGCCTTGTGCCGCCCTGCTTGATTGTCTCAGTCGCGGCATTGAACACCTCCATGAAAGATATCGGGCCGCTGGACACGCCCGCAGTGCTCTTGACCGAGTCGCTGGCGGGCCTGAGTCTCGAGAAGCTGAACCCGGTGCCTCCGCCGCTGTTGTGAGACACGAAGCCGTTCGCCAAGTAGGCGTGCCTTTGAGGGACGGTGAGGTCGACCACTTCGCGCTTCCCAGCTGGCAGGACCGCCCTAACGGTCACGAAATAACATCCCTCATCGTCCGGCTCCTCACGCAGGCACCCCATCGCCTCGAGTTCCTCCGCCATCAGGTCGAGGTCTACCGAGTCCAGGCGCTTGGTGAGGATCATCGAGTCGAACCCCACCTTCTCCTTGAAAACCAGGAACCCTGAACGCGTGCATATGGTAAGCCTGAACCCCTCTCTCGCCGTCGGGACCCCGAGGTAGAACATCACCGTCTGAATGTCGGATGCTAGTCTCTCAGACCCACATTCCGCGCTTATGACCCCGGTCGGCGAGATCCAACCACGGTCGCTGAAAGCCTTCCTCAGGAACGAGCACAGGGCGCGCTCGTCGGCATTGACGAGCCGCTCGTCGGCTCCGGACTCCGCGAACTCCCAGAGCTCGTGGTGCACGGCGGTCTCCGTGCCGCCCAGCCAGCCTCCCAGCTTCATCACCAGCTTGTCCTCGGGTCTGAGCTGGCCGATCTTACGCCATTCGAGGTCGCCCTCGCGCGTCCTGACCATCAGCTTGTGGAGCGCGGTGCCCAGGATCCTGTTGCCCTCGAGTGTCTCGACCGCGAATACCTCTTGAACGCCGTTCTTGTGCCTGGATTTGACGATGTCCATGCCTTCATGCGTCTCGATCCAGGTGCCTTCGTCTACGGATCCAAGCATCTTGCAGCCCGAGTCGGTCATCACGAACGTCTCGGGCACGAGGCACTTGTGTATCAAGGCGGTGTACTTGATGGCGTCGAAGATCTCCTCCATGGAGTCTCCGATAGGCAGGACGAAGCAGGCAGAGAGCTGACCGAGCTCCTTGCCGGCGTTCATCAGCGTCGGGCTGTTCGGCATGAACTCCAGCCTGGCCATCATCTCGTAGAACCTCTCAGCGACCTCGTCTACCTCAGCATCTGATTTGCCATAGTTCTTCTCGGCCAGGGCTATGGCGCGTGCCACACGCTCGAAAAGTCCTCTGGGCGTCTCAACCGGCTTGCCGTCGTCGTCCTTCTTCAGGTATCTGCGTTCCAGTACAATCTTTGCGTTCGCGGTTATCTGAGGTTCGAGAGCCCATCCACGGCCATTCGCGGAGCTATTCCCGGCGGCGACAGTGCCTCCTCTTGTTTGATTCGATGCGGCCGACATTTCTCCCCCTCTATTATCGGGCCAGTCCTTCTCGGGCTCCCCTGCTGTCCAACGCCTTCAGTGTCGTCGATAGCCTTGCCATTAGGTTCTCCGAGAGAAGACTATCTGTTGGCCTTCAACCTCCACTTGGCACTCTAGAGTTGAAAAGCCTTGCTATTGCGTGCAGTCCGCGAACGCGCTACTCCGCATAAGTAGGTTTTCGAACACGACCTGATAATAAACTTTCACTGGAAACTGAGGTTCCATCGGAAATCGATGTCACATATGTTATCAGATTTATTATCAGTTGATACTGCCAGATTGAGTAACTGTTCACATTTGACCACGTCATGCAACGAATGACCTCTTGTCCGAAACCCGGATTGGGAGAAGCTTCTGTCGTGTCAGCATTCCTCCTTTCCAACGAGTCGCATTATTTGAATAGCGGCAGAACATCTACCATCTTGCGACTGTACCGTGCAGGGCGCGGAGGATGTGCAATGAGGGTCAAGGTGAAGCTGTTCGCAGCTTTCAGGGACATTGTGGGAACGAAGGAGGAGGATCTTGAGCTGAGGGAAGGATCAACCGTCCAAAGCCTGCTCGAGGACTACATTCTCAGGTTCCCGCAGATGGGTCGCTTCAGAGAACACATAATCCTATCCGTGAACAAGGAATACGGGGCTCCCAGCAAACTGCTCAAGGATGGAGACGAGGTTTCCTTCTTGCCTCCGGTCAGCGGGGGATGAATCCTGCATCGGTGGTGGGCGACCTGAGAATCGCGGGGTTGTTCTCATGCGTGTTCTGCCTATCCTTGTTGGCCACAGGCATCCAGGTCGCTGCCAGCCCATCAGAATCTCCAGATCCAGGTCTAACCGACGCAGTGTCGCACGCGCCCGAGGTGCAGGCGACCAACTACGTGTATCTCAACTACACGGAAATCAAGAATCATCTTCTGGCTATCCAATCAAAGTATCCGGACATATCGAAGGTCTACGATATCGGGAATTCCTGGGAGAAGAACCAAGGGACTGCTGACCGAGACATCTTGGCGATCAAGATATCGGACAATGTGGCTGTGGATGAGAACGAGCCGGAGGTGCTGATCGTCGGCTTGCACCACGCCAGGGAGTGGACCACCTCGGAGCTCGCTCTCGCCATCGCGGAGAACTTGACTGCTAAGTATCAGAACGATTCGAGATTGAGCTGGCTCGTGGACAACAGGGAGATTTGGATCGTCCCGATCGTCAATCCAGACGGGTTGGACTACGCGCTTGAGACTGACCAGTGGTGGCGGAAGAACCGACATTTGAACGGTGATGGGTCCTACGGGGTCGACCTTAACCGGAACTACGGCGGCTCGATGAACGGCGATTCTGCCGGGGCATGGGGTGGGGCTGGCTCTTCTCATGTTCCGAGCAACGAAGTCTACTGCGGCCTCGGACCCTTCTCGGAGCCGGAGACGCAAGCCGTCAGGGACCTGGTCCTGGCGCGCAATTTCACCCTAATGTTGGACTACCACAGCTTCGGTGATTTGGTCATGTGGCCGTGGGGATACAATGCCAACAAGACCGCGGACGATGCCGATCTTGTGAGGATCGGGAACGAGTTCGCCGCGCTGAACGGATACATCCCCGAGCAGTCCGTTGGGCTGTATCCGACCACGGGTGACTCCATTGACTGGATGTACGGAGCAGAGGATGTGTACCCGTTCTGTTTCGAAGTGGGCCAGTTGTTCCACCCGACGAGTACGGCCGATGTCTTGGGCATAATCGGGGAGAATCTGCCGCCCGCGTATCTCGGGATCGAGATCGCTGGAGACCGGCAGGAGAGGCCCTTCCAGATTGAACACGCTACCGTGTCCGCGCGGGACTACTCATCGTCCGGCTTCCTAGTGGACGCCAACATAACTGCGGCTAGAGGCGTCGATGTTGTCGCCCTGAGTGTCTTCTATAGCGTCGATGGTGGCGCCTGGTCCGATGTGGGTATGGCTCGATTGGCTGGAAACGATTCCTACGAGGCAATGATTCCCGCTCAGTCCATCGGCAGCATCGTCGACTACTACATCGTCGCACACGATGTATCCGGCGTGGAGCTGATGTCTCCGAGGTACGCCCCGTATGAGCTTCACTCATTTCTTGTGACTGCGGGCTCCACACCACCGATAGCCGAAGCAGGAGACGACCGATCAGTGCTAGTAGGAGAAACAGTCGTACTCGACGGGAGCGGGTCAACGGATGACATCGGCATCGAGAACTACACCTGGACATTCACATACAATGGTTCTCCGGTCTCGCTCTACGGTCCGACACCTTCCTTCGAGTTCTGGGTTCCAGGTGTGTACGAGATTGTCCTCAACGTCTCGGACGCCGCCGGTTTGCACGGTATCGATATGGTGAATGTGACGGTTTCGGGCGAACCGATCCCGGAGTTCGGCTCCTTGCTGGTGCCGACCGTGCTGCTCCTGATTCTGGCGGTCGGCCTACGGCGCAGGACGAGCAAAGGTTCTTGATCTCTTAGGAGGTCAATCGAGCAGGACGAGCTTCAGATTCAAGCCCTTTGGGCACTCGATTGCAAGGTCTTCCACGGAAGTGATCTTGAACCTTGTGCCTTCCGCTCCCATGGGCCTGCAGAGCCTCCGGTTAGGGCAGCCTTGCTTGTTGCAGTCCGCTTCTTCGAACGTGATCATGGACCCTTCGACTGCTTGAGAGTTCGGGATCGCGGCCCTGGTCGGGACGCGCTCGACCTCGACGACCCTCACGCCGCCCTCGTGGATTCTGCACTCGTGATGCACATCCCTTACATCGGTCACCTTGTACCATCTGTTCTGCTCGAGGTGGAAGCAGACGTTCTTCACCTTGCACTCCCTGCAATCCGCTATCGGACCACCGAAAACGAACTCGAACCCCTTCTTGCACTGAGACTCGCCGACGACCGTCACCAATACCATCCTGAAACACCCCTTGCTCAGACCACTTTCGTAATCCTGGCCAGGCGTTCAGCGGCGTCCGGAGTCAGCCCTCTATCCCCGAGCACGGTGTATCGGTCCTTCCTGATCTCGTGCGCGTGCACGAGTGCCTCTATCAGCTGTTCTTCGGACACACCGAGCTCCTTGGAGCTCGTAGGCGCACCTATCATCTGGAGGGCGTCCCGCATACGTTGCCAGTTTCCTCCATGTAGGTACATCATCATGATTGACCCGACGCCGCACTGCTCTCCGTGGAGAGCCTTGCCTGGCGCGATCTTATCGAGAAGGTGAGAGAACATGTGTTCAGAGCCGCTCGTGGGCCTGGATGAACCCGCAACGGCCATTGAGATCCCCGAGATGATTATGGGCCTTATCGCCACCCATACGCTCTCCTCGAGGTTGGGCTTGATCCCGGCCGCGTTCTCAATGATGGATTCCGCGGCGTACTTGGCCAGGTTCGCCGCGCTTGAGCTGAAGTCCTCCGTCCTGAGTCTCACGGCGAGCTCCCAGTCGAGGACGGCCGTCGTGTTGGAGATGACATCGGCGCACCCTGATGCCAGCAGACGATACGGAGCTTTGACTATCAGGGCGGTATCGGCAATGACGCCCAAAGGGACGCTCGCAATGAGGGAGAGCGAGTTGCCGCCGTCCTTGATGGATGCGCGCGGGCTCGCGAGTCCGTCGTGCGATGCGGATGTGGGCACGCTGATGAACGGCATCTTGAGGTTCGCTGAGGCGAGCTTCGCCAGGTCGATCTTGCTTCCGCCTCCGACGCCCAGGAGGAACGAGGCCTTGACATCCTTCGCTATCTCCTCGACCTTGACCAGGTTCTGCTGGGTAGCAACGCCGACCTCGACCTGCTGCACATCGTACTTCTTCTGCAAGAGGGCGTCCTTGACCTGGTGGGCAGCGAGCGCGCCCGTCGTGGGCCCGGTGACTATGAGTGCGGTGCCTCTGAGCTCGAAGCCCTCGCACATATCACCGATCTGACTTATGCAGCCGTGCCCGGCGAGGACCTGTCTAGGAAAATTCATGGCCCGGGTCTTCGTGAAGCCATCCAACATCTTTCAGCACTACCTCGGTACAATATGTCCCTTTGGTTCTTTAACTTATCGGTTTGTATTCGGATGCAGACATATATATGCCAGCAGCCAAAGAACACGACGGATTCGTCACCTTGGGTTCGAGATCTTCTCCATCTTCTCTATGAGGTCGTCCATCCGGAACGGCTTAGGCAGGAACTCGACCGCGCCCGCTTCCCGGGCCTCCTTCTCCACCAGGACATCCGCACTCACGAAGATCACCTTCTGGTTAGGATTCAACTTGATGATCTCCTTGGTGGCGTCCACCCCGTTCATGACGGGCATCCTGTGGTCCATGATGATCACATCAGGCTTGTCTACCGAATTGCCATACTTCCTGAGCGCTTCCTCGCCGTCGAACGCAGTGCCGACCACCCTGTAGCCTCTGAGCTGAAGGATGTCGCGGTATAGCTCGACTATGAAGAGCTCGTCGTCGACTATCAGAACGCTCGTCATGGTTTCCCCGCCTTCCTGAGGACCAATACGAAGGCCGAGCCTTCGTCCTCGGTCTTTCCTAGCTGGTGGGCATCGAAGTCTCCGCCGAGGCTGACCGCCATCATCTTGGCGAACAGCAGCCCAGCCATCTTCACCGCCGTAGAGCTGTCCTGCTGGTAGACCGCATCGATGCTCTTGTCCTTCATTGCGGGCGGCAGTCTGGCATTCTGGTCCTCGACCGTCATGCTCCAGCACATCCTGCCACCGCAGTCGATCTCTCTGAGTATCAGGGAGAGTTCGATCTCCTCGTTCCTATCCAGTCCTACGATGCTGACCATCAGGTTGAGGATAAGGTTCTCCGCGAAGCTGTCGCCCAGCACGTAGGCTTCGTCGATCCTCGGGCTTATGCTCAGCCTGACCTTCTTATCGGGGAAATGTCTCCTTAGCTCCCTCTCGGAGTGCAGTATCGCGGCCATAAGGTCCGCAGGTTTGAAGGAGTTCGGGTCGGCTTCTCTTGCGGCCATCAGTCTCTTGATGTTCTCTATGAGAATCGTTGAAGTGCGGATATGCGAGACCGCCTTCTCCACGTACTTCCTGACGGCCTTGTCCGTGCTCGAGGTCGAGAGGATCAGCTCGAGGTATCCGAGGACGGCCTGGTTGCTGTTCAGTATGTCGTGGCCTAACATGTCCATGTAGAATGCTAGCTGCTTCTGCTGTTCGATGTCAACCTGCATCTCGGCCACAGATACCGTATCCTAGATGATGCCCGATTATTGTCATGCGGTCGTGCGCATATCAATCTTGTGGGGGCTATCTAGATTTGGTTCGTCGAGGCCATGTCGTTCCACGACCGTCGAGCGCCATGAATGCCCGGTTCTACGCAGGGAAATCGTCCAATGTAACCTTGGGGACGGTCCCGTAGACCTGCGCGCCGTCGCACACCCACTTCCAGTAGTTCTTCGGCAGCGCCCCGCCGTAGTAGCTCGGATCCTTCTTGGACTCAATATGCGTGAGGTCCGTCAAGAGCATCCAGTATCTGCTCGAGTCCCTTCTGCCGGGCCTCTCAGGGAACTTCTTTCTGGAGTCCACCAGGATCTCGTCCTTGTAGCATATGTGCGCATGTTCCTCGTTAAGGACGACCACTGAGAACCCCGGATGCCGCTTGGCATAGTGCCTCAGGACGAGGTCCACGATCCTGTGCTCGAAGCTGCCCCTGCCTATGACCGCCTTGTTCTGCGTGTCCTCCACGAAGGTGATGTATTGCTTCGCCCGTCTGAACTCGCCCGTGACGCGCCTCACGCGGTCCTTCATCTCCTTGGCATCCGGCGACTGCTGGGCCAGATACGCCTTCGTCCCCGTCCTTTCGATCTGCGATAGGACAGTGAATATCAGCTGGAACCTGTCGGGGGAGTTGAACCTGGACGCCCAGAAGATCTCGTCCTCCAGGATCTCCCACAGCTTCTCGTCCTCGAGGAAATCCAGGCCTCCATGCTCCTCCTTGTATTGGGAGTACAGCGTGTCATAGTCAAGGGATTCGGAGTCCACAACGTCCTCGAAGTAGAACTTCTTGCTCTCCATGTCCTCAACGGGCTTCGCCTTGTACACCCTGCCTGCCATGTACGCCTTGATGACTGACCTCGGAGAGGGCTTGAACAGCACCAGCATTGGAGGACCTTTCCCTTCTGAATTATATGCTCGTGTGGATATAAGCTTTGGCCACGGATGCTCAAAAAGACTATCTATGTATTCGGACATGGTAATCCCGCTTGAACCAGCAATCCGATAAGCCGGCAAATGACATCAAGTCCGAGGGTGTCGAGCTGTTCGACAGGGCGAACTCGGAATACGATGCGGGCAACTACGCTAGCGCATTGGAACTCTTTGAGCGGGCGATCGAGCACGGCCTGGTTAGCGAGGTAGTGCTGAACAACAAAGGAGCCGCGCTGGACGCCGTCGGCAGGTACTCCGAGGCCAGCGAGTGCTACCGGAGGGCCACATCGATTTCGTCTTCATACGAGCTTGCCTGGCACAACCTCGGCAACTCGCTCTATTCCCAGGAGTTGTTCGAAATCGCAGCTGCTGCGTACGCCAGGGCCGCCTCTCTCAAGCCCGATCGGAAGGAGAACTGGTCCGGCTTGGCAGCCTCGTACTCGAAGCTCGAGCGGTTCAAGAAGGCCAAGGTCGCCATCGACAAGCTGTCGAAGTTCGCGACTGAGGACGACTCCCTCCTTCTGCTTCAGGCGGACATGTACACTGATGCAGGCTATCTCGAATTAGCGATCAAATGCAGCGATTCGTACATATCCAGACATCCCGACTCGCCCGAGGGATACTCTCGGGGGGGCAACGCGGAACACGAGGCGGGCGACTACGGCAAGGCAATCGACAGCTACGAGAAGGCGCTCAATCTCACACAAGGGGACAAGGAACTCTGGAACAATCTCGGATACACGTGCTTCGTCGCGAGACAGTTTCAGAAGGCGCTCGAGTGCTTCGACAAGGCCATCGCGATCGATCCTCTCTACAAACCTGCCTGGTACAACAAAGGATACGCATACCACGGCGCTGACATGCTCGAGGAAGCCGTCGACTGCTACGGCAAGGCGATCGCAATCGACTCGAAAGACCGGGTCCTGTGGAACAACCTCGGAAACGCGCTTTACAACCTCGGGAAGTACGCGGAGTCCGTCCCGAAGTTCGTGGAGGCGATCGAGGTCGACCCTGACTACGAGATTGCATGGAACAACATAGGGAACGCGCTTGAGAAGATGGGCGGATACAGGGAGGCGCTCCCTTTCCACGACCGGTCCCTTGAGATCGCGCCCGACTTCGACTACGCCATCTATGCCAAGGGCGTATGCAAGTCCATGACGGGGGATCTTGAAGGCGGCTACGACCTCATCCTGGAATCGCTCGAGCTCAACCCTACTTACGACGAGGCGTGGAAGGCACGGTCATGGGCTGCGGGCCAGATGGGCAGGATGGATGATGCTCTCTTGTCGATAGAGGAGGCGTTGTCCCTCAACCCCGAGTTCGACCAGGGCTGGGTCGAGCGCGGTGAGATCATGCTGAAGGTGGGCAATCCCGAGGCTTCCCAGGCTTCGTTCGAGATGGCCCTGAGGTGTCTGGAGAGCGCGAGAACGGATACTGTCGGAGGCCTTGCGACAATCCTCAGGAGGGGCGAGGTGCTCCTCCGCCTCGGGAGATTCGAGGAAGCCCTCGCGAACGTCGAGTCCGTGGTGCTGACCAATAAGCTCGGCCACTCGAGCATCCCGAAAGCGCTGGAGCTCAGGAGGTCCCTGCACCGGATGGATCTCCCGACGGCCGTCAAGGAGGCCATCGAGAGCAGTCCTGATGCCAAGGTGAAGAAAGCATATGCCCGCTTCCTGCTGGATGCGGGAGACTGGCAGACCGCAGGGAGGGTCATCGCGGGGATAGATCCATCATCCAACGATGGTTCCGAGGTCAAGTTCTTGATGGCTCGCATTTCGGCCTTGGGAGGGGATGCCGATAATGCTCTCAAGCTCGTGGAGGGTGCACATGCGGACCCGTCGCAAGCCGTCGAGCGGTTCGATGGAGAGACAAGGGAGGCCAAGGGGGACTTGGAAGGAGCTGCGAGGGCGTACAAGGATGCTCTGTCCCTCAGGCCGAATGATGCATCCATTGCGACGGCGTTGGCTAGAGTCCACTTGAAGAGGCGAGACCTCAAATCGGCGTTAAGGGCTGCGGACATCGCGATTGGCATAGACGCCCGCGAGTGGGAGCCGTACAAGATCAAGTCAGAGGCATATGCCGCAATGGGTGACAAGGACAAGGCGGAGGCGGAGCTGGCTAAGTCCACCTCGAGGTTGGCGAAGGCCGGCCTGAAACAGGAAACGTTGCCCGAGGGTGTTGCTTCATGACCGACCTGAGGCTGAGGAAACGCCACAGGCTGATGCAGAAAGAGATAGCTGCACTGTCTCATCAGATCGACAATTCTCTAGGCACCAAGAGCTTCTCGGAACTGGACGCCGTCGACATGGCCGAAGGGCCGGAGTACGACGTCGTGTTTGTTGACGGGAAGATACTGGCATTCATGCCCGGCGGGACCCCGTTCCTCACAATCAGAGGACTTCTGAGGTACGATGCGACCAAGAGGTTCGTCACCGTGGACATGGGCGCGGTGAAGTTCGTCTACAACGGGGCGGATGTGATGGGACCAGGGATCGTCGCCACAGACTCTGAGATCAAAGAAGGGGACCTGGTCTGGATACGCGACGTGAAGAACCTGCGCCCTCTCGCGGTCGGGCGCGCGCTCGTGCCCGCGGAGACCATGGTCCGCAAGGAAAAGGGGAAGGCCGTGGCATCGGTGCATCACGTGGGCGACAAGCTGTGGCTTGTCGACGAGGAGAAAGAGCCCGAGAAGGAAGAGCCCGCCCGAGACTAGTACATTTTATATCCGGACACGATTATTACTGTGGCTGAGGGATGCACAGTGACGATTCTCAAAAAGAAGCCGTACCCCACTTCAGATGAGTCGGGGTCCAAGGAGACCATGGGAGCAGAGCAATACATCGACCTCACCGAGATGGTGTTCGATGATGAGGATATGGCCGGAGTCGATGGCGCAAAGACCGTGGTCCGGGTCGGAGAGCTGTTCAGGTACGAGGACCTGTCCGCGCTGACGAAGGAAGTCTATGACGACAATCTCGTGATAGTGGACTACACCTCGATCGCGAACGACGACCTGACCATGAAGAGGGTCACCGCGGAGCTGAAGAACGTCGCCAGGGACATCGACGGCGATGTTGCAGGGGTCGGCAAGAACCTGTTGATGATCACTCCACGCGGCGTCAAGATCGACAGGAACAAGATCAAGGGCGGCTTCTGAAGAGCGCTTCTGCTGTCGGCAGTACAGTCATTCATTCAGCCTATGCGCTGTTCCAGGTCCGTTCACTCTGCTATCGGCGTCGTAGCCATGAACTGCCCGTCCCTGAAGATCAGGGTGAGGTAGCCGTGGTGGATCTTCGAATGTCTCATCTTGACAGCGCGTATGCGCAGCTGGACATCCGTCTCTCCCACATCCACGAACTTGAGCAGGATGGTCCCGTCCGCGAGGAAGTCCTCGTGATACGGTCCGAAGGCGCCACCATTGACCTGCGTCTCCGAGATCAGGAAGGTGGTCACACCCAGCCTTTTCAGGAACCCGAAGAAGTGGAACAGCTCCTGCCTGGGGTTCGTGATGCTCGCGAGCGCGTAGATTGCGGTCAGAGAATCGATGACGACTATCTCGACCCCTTCGTTCTCCACCTTCTTGCGCAGGTATTCCTTGAGGATCTTGAACCAGTCTCGTCCGACATCGGCATCCGTGTGCTCGAGCCGCAGCCGTCCTATGTCCACGATGAAGAACTTGCTCTCGTCGATGCCTCCGAACCCGAGCATGCCCATGGCCATCAGTAGACTCTCTTTGCTCTCCTCTATGCTGACGTAGAGGACGTTCACACCCTTCTTCTTGACATTGTTGAGGAGTAAGCTGAGGGCGATCGAGGACTTCATCGTACCCGGAGTCCCGGCGAGCAGGACCACATGCCCTTTCTTGATGCCTCCGCCTATCTTGCTGTCAAAACCGTCTATGTACGTCCGTATCCTGTCAGATTGGTCGTTCGCACCGGACTCCATCAGAAGTCCTCCTCAGGCTATCGTTGAGTGGAAATGTACATGGGTTTTTAAAAGTGTTTGTCTATTGTTATCAAAATCTGGAATGAGGCACTGCAAGGGTTATTCTAGTAGTAGCGCTCGGCTACTGGCCGCACCTACTCAATACAGTTATTAGGCCAAAAGCAGTGTAACGGCCGTTGACAGACCACAAGATCGTCCACGACTCCGTCCATGGGAGCATCAGGGTTGAGGGCGTTTCGCAGTCGTTGCTGGAGGTCCCGGAACTTCAGAGGCTGCACAGCATACACCAGCTCGGTCTTGCATATCTCGTGTATCCAGGTGCGAACCACACGAGGTTCGAACACTCGATCGGCACGTTCTCCGTCGCCAGCAGGATATGCTCGTCCCTCGGCATCCAGCGGGAGGAGGCGCTCTTGGTCCAGTGCGCCGCCCTGTTGCACGATGTCGGCCACCTACCGTATTCGCACACGCTCGAGTTCGTGCTTCACGACCGGTTCAAGATAGACCACGCAGAGATATCCCGACGGCTTATTAGGGGCGAAGACACGGTCCTGAACGACTCTGACAGGCGAATCCTCGGGAAGTACTCCACCATCCCGGAGACGCTCGAAAGGCACGACATCGACCCGAAGGACGTCTCGCGCCTTCTCGAAGGAGGCTCACCTGGTCCCCTGCCGCAGAAGACTCTCGCGAGGGAGAAGGACCAGGCGCACTTCAACTCGAAGAGGTACTTGTCGCAGATAGTCAGCGGGCCCGTGGACGCCGACCAGCTGGACTACCTCAAGAGGGACGCTCACTACACCGGCGTTGCCTACGGCGTGATAGATCTCGACAGGCTCTTCCAGACGATGCAGGTGTTCAACGGCGACCTAGTGGTCGATCGTGGTGGCCTTAGCGCCGTCGAGGGGATGTTGGTGGCGAGGGCGCTGATGTTCTCATCCGTGTACTTCCACAAGACCGTCAGGATTTCAGAGCTCATGCTGGCCAAAGCGGTCGAGCAGCTGGGCAGGAATGAGATAGACACCATACACAGCATGACCGACTACAGCCTGCTGGCCTACATGGTCTCCAAGGGCGGGTACTTCGAGGAGATGGCCACCCTGATCAAGTACCGGAAGCTGTTCAAGAAGGCCTATGCGGTGCGCACGAGCGAAGTCGACGAGGACGGATGGCGACGCGTGGGAGAACTCGGGATCGTTGGCAAGCGCCGGGTCATCGAGGAGGACATAGCTCGGAGAGCAGGCGTCGACCCGGGTAGCGTGATTATCGATGTCCCTTCAAGCGAGCTGGAGGTGTCCGAACCCAGGATCTCGCTGACCGATGTGAGGATATTGGACGACGGCCATGTGAAGATGCTGCCGAGGATAAGCTCCATCGCGGCGTCATTGCAGATCCGTAAGGTCCATGAGTGGGCGCTCATGGTCGCATGTCCCGCTAAGGAAAAGGACAAGGTGGCGAAAGCCGCTGCGAAGATCCTTGGACCCTAGCCTTTCATGACGCCGAGCGGTTTCAGGCGCGCGACCATCTTGGATATTCCTGCGCCGTGAGCTATCCTGACGACATCGTCTATGTTCTTGTAGGCACCAGGAGCCTCCTCTACGATACCGTCCTTGGAGGCGGCCTTGATGTAGATCCCCCTCCCCTGGAGCATCGATACCACCTCGTTCACGGAGAACTTGCGTGTCGCTGAAGTCCTGGACATCAGCCTGCCCGCCCCGTGGCAGGTCGACCCGAAGGTCTCCTTCATCGCGTGCGCAGTTCCGACAAGCACGTAGCTCGCCGAACCCATGTCTCCAGGTATCAGGACAGGCTGGCCGACTTCCCTGTATTTCGCAGGGACCTCTGGACGGCTGCCGTCGAATGCGCGGGTCGCTCCTTTCCTGTGGACGTAGAGCTTCCTCCGCTTGCCCTCGAACTCGTGCTCCTCCAGCTTGCATATGTTGTGCGCGACGTCGTACACGCAGCTCATGCCCATTTCCTCGGCCTTCCTGCCAAGCGCGCTCTCAAAGGATTCCCGAACCCAGTGGAGTATCAGCTGCCTGTTCGCCCAGGCGTAGTTCGCCGCCGCGCTCATCGCCTTGAAGCAATCCTGGCCCTCGTTCGAGTTCACAGGGGCACAAGCAAGCTGCCTGTCCGGGACCGAGATGTTGTACTTCCTTATTGCCTGCTCCATGGTCCTGATGTAGTCGCTCGCTATCTGGTGCCCGCATCCTCTCGAGCCGGAATGTATGCTCACCATGATCTGATCCACTGAATGTATCCCCAACGCCTTCGCCGCCTCGAGGTCGAGGATCTTCTCCACCCTCTGAAGCTCAAGAAAGTGATTGCCTCCTCCGAGCGTGCCGAGCTGAGGTGCACCTCTCTGCTTCGCCTTCGTGTCGACCTTGGAGGGGTCCGCCGTGCTCATCCGCCCGTTCTCCTCGCTCGAGGCTAGGTCGTCCTCCCAACCATAGCCCTGCTCGACGGCCCATCGGGCCCCGCCTTCCAGAACATCGTCGATTTGGCTGATTGACAATCGGAGCTTGCCCTTCTCGCCCACTCCAGATGGGACGTTGTTGAAGATAGTATCTATCAGTTTCTTGATGTCCCGCCCGACATCATGGACAGTGAGGTCAGTCCTGACGAGCTTGACGCCGCAATTGACGTCGTAGCCAATCCCTCCAGGGGATATGATGCCATTGTCCGCATCGAAGGCGGCAACACCTCCTATCGGGAAGCCGTACCCCCAATGGATGTCGGGCATGGCAAGCGATTTGCCAACGATCCCCGGCAAGCATGCGACATTCGCGGCCTGCTCAGGCGCGTTGTCGCCCTTGACAGACTGGATCATCTTGTCGTCGGCGAATATGACGGCTGAAGTCGACATGCAGGGTTTGAACGATCTCGGTATCTCGTACCTGAACTCGTCGATCTTGTTCATCGGCCCTGTCCATCCCAAGAATACTCACCAAACCGAGCCACATTGTTGGTTATATATTAAACTTGTGAGAATGGCCGCGTGCTGGCTAGTCGCGTCGTTATCTCGGCGCGCCACCCGGGCGCGCTCGTGCGCTCGCATTGACTCACTCAAAAGAATCGCACTAGCCAGACTATATATATAGGACCAAACCAATAGCAATACTCAAGCGACTCCAGTGGCTGGCATCACTAAGGATGGGGCCTGGACTGCTTCGAGATCTCCCCCGAGGTGTTCAGAGTTTGACCGAAGAACCTGCGATATACTGCCCACTATGTGGCAACAAAGTGCCTCCTGGAGTGACCAAGTGTCTTGTCTGCGCGACGGAGCTCCAGAAGGTCATTTCGAGGCGGTCGTTGGACAAGGCTGAGGCTTCTAAGCCACTTGCCGATTACATCAGGAAGGAGCTTCCAAAGACCGAGTTGCATGCCGCGAAGGTCACATGCCCTCAGTGTGCTCTGGAGCTTCACGGGGGCGAGGCGAAGTGCCCGAGATGCGGGATCCCCCTGAAGAGCGAGCAGGACATGCTTGAATGTCCGGAGTGTGGAGCTCTAACTCCTGAGGACGCGAAGGCATGTCCGAACTGTGGAGTCGGCTTTGAGGATCAGGAGGAAGAAGAAGTCCCTGTACCTGCCCCGCCGCTCCCGGTCAAAGTGGGACCGCCAGAACTCCTCGAGCCAAAGATACTTCCTCAGGCGCCTACAGAACCCAGACCAGAGGTAGTCACATCGTTGCCGGAGAGAGTCTCTACCACTAGCGGTCTGGGTGCGGTCAATGGAAGAGGCGCCATCAATGGGACTGGACTGATCAACGGTACCGGTCTGGTGAATGGCACCGGGATGACTAACGGCACCCAAGTCGGGGGGCGAATGACGCCCGCCACGAGCAGGCGCGGGTCGTTCCTCACAAGATGGCAGTTCCTCGCGGTCGTTGTAGCTATTGTCATCGTGATCCCCACATTCATATTCCTTTCCTATTCGGGGCCCTCTGAGGGCCCCACCATTGACGGAAACTTCGGAGATTGGTCCCATACAGACAAGCTAGGGATATATTCGGTCGCCGGTTCCGCCCCCGTCGACATAGATGAGTGGGCGACTCAGGTGAAAGGTCAGCAGCTCTTCCTGTATTTCCGCGTGCAAGAAGCGCTCATGGGCTCCACAAACGTCGACTCATTCTACCTGTTCGTCGATTCCGACAACTCACCCAGCACGGGTTATGCCATATCAGGTATCGGTGCGGACTATCTCATGGAGGTGAGCGGCTGGAACGGCAGCGTTCAGTCGACCTCACTGAGCAGATACGAATCAACTACGGACCAATATCAATATGACTGGAACGCCTGGGTGAAGCTGAATTCGTTCAGCGCGTCCCTGGGGACGAACCAATTGGAGGCGATGGCCGAAATGCCGGTCGCCCTGAACGGGAATGCCAAGTTCGTTCTGATGTCACAGGACTACCTCTACAGGAACTCCGTGAGCTATGCAGTCCCGACCGTCGGAGGCGTCCTCGTTGTCGAGCAGTTCATGGGTACGGGGGTTCCGGCCGATGGCATAGTGGCTCGGGCCTCGGGAGTTGTCATGCTCCGACTTGTTTTCTCCTGCCAGGGCGGTGGCGGCACTGTCCAGAACGTAGCACCGTCGGTATCGGGCGCCGAATTCACTGCCTCCTTCGAGCAGTTCACGCTAAGACCGGGAGATGAGCACATCTTGGATTTACAGTTCAACACCCTCGCATCCACAGTAGAATCGATGGTCTCGGTATCAGTCGCACCAGGCGGTATCACATCAACATTTTCCAGCGTTCAGGTGTTCGGATTCCCTGTCAGGGCGTATGTCGCCTCGGCCCCCGCAGACATCCACGTAGATGGGGCGTTCGGGGATTGGACGGGCAGGACGAGCATGGACGCTGATTCGACGTCCGTAGGGAACGCTAACATCAACATCAATTCCGTGGGCGCGGTGAACACGACCAGCTCATCCAGTTTCTACGTGAGCGTGGTTGGAGACATGTGCAGCGGGTCCTATGTACCGTTCATCTTCAGCAAGCCCTCCGGCCCAGGCGGGGGTGGCGGGGGCATCGTGATCCCTCAGCGGAACACGGGAGAGGACATCCTCAGGGTGTACATCGACAGTGATATGTCGGCTGCAACTGGATATCCCATGTCGCTCTCCTCCAAGACCATAGGAGCGGATTTCAAGATTGAGGTCATGGGCATCTACGGCAAGATCACATCCAAATCTCTGATGAGCTGCTCTGGAGGCTCATGGGACTTGGTTTCTAGCGCCCTTGTCAGCGCAGCTAGCGACGCTCAGCGGCTAGAGCTTCAGGTCTCCTCAGATGCCATTTCCAGTAGTGTATCAATCGACTACGTCATCGAAACTACCGATTGGAGGGGCAGATCGGATCTCTCGACTTCTGCGCCGCAGGGCACGAGGGCATGGACAATAGACGGCACAACTACCTCGACGGCTGCGACTGCAATGTCATATCAGAGGAAGCTCTTCTACGACGGCACGAACTTCTGGAGCTTCTACTGGGACGGGACCAACACCGTGTACAAGTACAGCACTGACTCAGGCGTCACATGGGCCGCCGGGGGGACTGTGTTCAAGGCGGCCGGAGTGAATGAGGCATCGATATGGTGGGATGCATCCAACAGTACAGTCTACGTCGTCGGAGACACTTCGACAGCCACTGTGACCGTCCGTCTTCAAAAGGGGACCGTCTCGCCCGCGACCCGCGCTATTTCATGGGCCATCTCCGACCAGACTCTTGCAGTGTCCTCAAACATCATAGCTGGGAAGAACGCATTCATATCAAGGGATGCATCTGGCTACATCTGGGTCATGTCCTCCAACTTGACCGCTCCAGCTCCAACTAGGTACGACCTCTCTACCTTCAGGAGTTCTGCGACGGACAGCATAACGAGCTGGCTGTTCGGCGGGAACATGCTGGACACGGATAGCTCCCAGCCGACGGTCAAGGGCAGCGTGCTGCCTGCGGGCACGGGCACAGACGTATGGGCCGTGTATGGCTACAACGGTATAGTCGCCGCGAGGAAACTGACATCGGGCGTATGGTCAGCGCAGACGACGATCTATACTGGAGCAACTAATACCAACACAGAAATTGCGCCGCCGTGCGCTGTCGTTGACGGCAACGGCGTCATCCATGTCGTGTACGGAAACGACCACGAGCAACCTATCGGAACGTCAAAGCCGTACATCTACTACGTCTACAACACGGGCTCTGGATGGTCGGTCCCTTACAGGCTTGAGAGTGTTGCGAACAACCTCGGGAACGTTTATCCGACTATATCGGTGGACTCCTCCACAGGAACGGTCTATGCATTCTGGATAGAGACTGATACCAACGGAGTCGGCATCACGGTGACGGGCAAGAAGAACACTAGCGGTGCCTGGACGGCCTTGACGCTGTCGGGTCAGACGGCGGGCGCAAAGCAATACCTCAATTCGATCTACTCCGCCTCGGGAGAACAGTACATCTGCTGGCAGTGGACCCAGAACACTACAAGTCCGATCCAGGTCCTGTTCGACAAGCTACCTGAGTTCAAGAGCGTCATCATGCCCGTGCTGTTCCTGACGCTGATAGTCGTGGTCGGGATGCATCGGAGGAGAGGCAAGACCCGCAGAGACGTATGAGGTGCCTGTTATCGCCAGACACGTCTGAGTTCGATTACTTATATAATGGGTAAAACTATTCCTAAGCGATGGAAAGGTAGCGGAAGGATATGACCGAAGAACCGCACAAGGATATATTTCTCAGCTGTTTCAAGTGTGGCCGCATAGTCCGCTCGAACGACACTGAATGCCCTAGGTGCGGCCTTCAGTTCGGTCCTGGGACACTGTTCGAGTGCCCGTTCTGCTGCGGCCTAATCTGGCGCAATGCCACGACATGCACCACGTGCGGCATCGATCTAACCAAATTCTCCGAGAACGTGGAGAAGTCGAGCTCCGGATTCGATATGGACGAATTCGTGGACAGCATCATCAACACGGAGCTCAAGGAGATGAAGGATTCCATTCGGAGGGTCGCATGCCCTGGCTGCGGCCTGATGATAAGGGGCGACGAGGACAGGTGCCCAAGATGCGACCTCCCGCTGGAGGAGGCCCAAGTGGATTGCCCTGTCTGCGGAGAGAAGCTGCCGCTCTCGGCAACCGCGTGCTCCAACTGCCAGGCGGTCTTCGTCGTCACGCCCGGAGGCGCAGACGATGAGGAAGAGGTCGAGGAGGCCATTCTGATAACCGAGGGTGAACCTAGGCGGAGATCCTCCAAGAAGCCTTCAACCACGAAGAAGAAACCCGCCAAGAAGGCGAAGCCCAAGAAGGCCAAGTAGAAATAGTCTGGCTTCTCGTAATAATCGTTTTCTAATGCTGTGCGACAATGATTTAAATAACCGTAGTTGCATCTTTGTATCATGGACAAGGAGCCACTGCCAGTCTTCGTTTTCGGATGCGTCACTTGCGGAAAGACCGTGGCTGGGACAGAGAAGAGTTGCCCAAGGTGTGGCGCTTCGTTCGAGGACGTGAAGTTCGAGTGCCCCTTCTGCGGGGAGTTGATTTCGCCCATGCAGCGCAGGTGCGAATCCTGCGGAACTGAGTTCTCTGACTTCGCGGAGGGAGTTTCTGAGATGTCGACGGTCGATCTCGACAGGGCCGAGACCGTCACTGTTCCGGAATCGGCCGTTGCCGATTCCAAGTCAGCCGACCCTCCCGAAGTCCTGGAGTTCGAGTGCCCGAGCTGCGGGAAGCCGGTGTCGGAGAACGACACTGAATGCCCCAACTGCGGGGCCAGGTTCGCCTGAAC
>JAHIZT010000062.1 GCA_018814355.1 Candidatus Thermoplasmatota archaeon
GGTACAAGGTGATAGACGGTTACGATTTCTACAATCACGACTCCGACCCCATGGATGACAACGGCCATGGGACTCATGTCGCGGGCGTCATCGCTGGAAGCGGCGGCATGACCGGTGTCGCGCCAGGAGCCTCTATACTTGCGTACAAGGCTCTCGGCCCAGACGGCTCGGGAAGCATGAGCGATGTCATCGTCGCGATAGACAGGGCCATCGACCCTAACCAGGACGGGGACACGTCCGACCATGCCGACGTGATAAGCATGAGCCTGGGCGGCAAGGGTCAGAGTGATGACCCGGTCTGCCAGGCCGTCGAGAACGCGGTGAGCGCTGGAGTAGTGGTCGTCGTCGCCGCTGGCAACGATGGGCCTTCCATAGGTACTGTATCATCACCTGGGTTGGCGCCCGATGCGATCACCGTTGGCGCGGTTGACAACAATGGCGCCCTCGCATCTTTCAGCTCGAGAGGAACATCTCCTGACCTTACGATCAAGCCAGAGATCTCCGCCCCTGGAGCCAACATAAACTCCACGGTGCCTTTCTCAAATGCAGCTCACAGCTCATCGACGGGTTACGCAGTCATGAGCGGAACTTCGATGGCCACTCCACATGTGAGCGGTGGGGCTGCGCTGCTACTTCAGATGCATCCCACTTGGACACCTGCGCAGGTCAAGTCGGCGCTCATCTCCGGTGCGGCTGAGCTGAACGAATCTGTCTGGAGCGCTGGTGCTGGTGGACTGTGGATTCCGACCGCCCTAGACTCGAGCCTATTCTTCAGCACGTCAATGGTATCCTATGGCCTTGCTGGAAGTGCATCCAGAAGCGTGACCGTGACCAACCTTGGTTCCAGCGTGTCGCTGAGCCTCAGCTCCAGAGATTGCTTTGGTCTGAGCGCGGACGGAAAGAGTGTTTCTGCCGTCTGGACGAATACTTCGATCGTTAGCCCGACATCGGGCTGGGCGCAGTCTGGAGGGTCCGTCTCTGTCGCCCTGAGCGTTCTGTCCCCGTCCTCGGACATGCCTGAGGGCTACTATGACGGCCAGGTCACGGTGTCCGGTGGCTCAGTGCAGGCGCGCATGCCGTTCGGATTCGCGGTCCTGTCTCGGCTGAACGTACACGTCATCGATCTTGCCGGGAGAGAGGTATCCGACCCGTACGGCGGAGTCTGGGTGTACCAGGATCCGACCGTTTCTGTGTCTGTTGGAGTCCGAGGCAGCGTCGACAAGCCAGCTCCTCCTGCAAGTTTCCTATTGCCATCTGGAGACTACTCGGCTCACTCATTCGGTCATCAGCTCCTTTACGAGTTCTCCGACCCCTACGCGCTCTCCGCGAAGTTCAGCCTGGGCAGGCTCGAGACTAAGGACCTGTACCTGAACATGTCTGCTGCACATGCCTTCACCATCGACCTTGCGACTGACGACGGGCTCCCGATCTTCGTGAAGGACTACCGGGTCTACGGAAGGCATGTTGGAGAGAACAACATCTCCTTCCACCTTGTCGGGTCCGACTACTCGATCAAGGGCAGCGACATATTCACTCTCCCGACATCGAAGACCGTGTACATCTCCGACACCGACATCACTGTCGGGATCGCGATATCTGGCTTCTCCTACACGGCTGCGATGTGGGACTTTATGCAACGCAACTGGCAGCACTGGTATGAGTATGCTGATTCAAACTCGAACGAGTTCTATCAGGAATCTAGCGCAGACCTCCAGTATCTGCTCGCGTGGGAGTTCCATGGGATCGATTCCTCGACTTCCACTCACCTAGGTCTCGTGCCTGGCCAATACTCCGCTTACGATACGAAATATGACATTCCAGGACAGCTGGAGGACATATGGGGCGATTGGGGAAATCACAGGTCGATCGGAGGGGACGCCACCTTCTACATCCGGAGGGACACAGACACCTCTCTAAACTCGTTCTTCTCAGGCATGACCCGGAGGACGATAGTCCAGGGGGTCTTCACCGAGGTCTACTTCCCAGGCGACCTCTTCCAGGGGTTCCTGGAAAGGGAGTACTACACTCCGGACTACTCACATCTGGTCAGGGCGAACCTGGCCTCTGAAGTGTATCTGCCCGACCGCAACTTCCTGACATCCATCGATGGAGTTTCAGCAACACAAAGGGTCGGTGCTGGGCCGTTCTACCCAGCGATTCTTACTGCCAACACCGCCGATTCAATGGTCATGTATGAGCCTATGATCAAGGACCAGTCCGGTGCCAAGGTTGGAGGTATGGCCCTCCCGTCCATGACCTTGTACCGTAATGGACAGCTCTCAGGCGTGTATCAGATTGCGGAGCACCTCTCCAGGCCTGATGCCATGCGAATCATCCAGCTCTCAGTGGCAGGGACCTACACGGCTAGTATAGAATACTCCCCTGTCCCGCAGATATGCAACAACGTGA
>JAHIZT010000063.1 GCA_018814355.1 Candidatus Thermoplasmatota archaeon
CGGGCCGGTGAACCACACTCTGGCGTACCACTGGGCTAGGGTCATAGAGTTGCAGCACGCCACAGAGAGGATGCTGGAGCTTGCGAGCGACAAGAGCATCACCAGCGACGACATCAGGGGCCCGTACGGCGAGCCCAAAGAGGGTGTGGGCATAGTCGAGGCGCCTAGAGGCACGCTCATACACCACTACGCCTCCGACAAGAACGGCCTGTGCACGAAGATCAACATGATCGTCGCGACGACGAACAACTACGCTGCCATCAACACGAGTGTGAAGCAGGCAGCGAAGGCTCTGATCAAGAACGGAGAGGTGTCACCTGGCCTGCTGAACAAGGTGGAGATGGCCTTCAGGTGTTACGACCCCTGCAACTCGTGTGGCACGCACTCGCTGAACGGCGGGCCAGCCCTTGAGGTAACGATCAGACGCAAGGACAGCTCGGTCCAGTCGACTCAGAGAAACTTCTGAACTGATTTCACGAGGGGGCCTCCCCCTCACATATCGTTTTCATACCAATCATGATGTCAGAGTCAGGGTTATTATGGCTGAGGCCCTTCGGATTCCCGTGAGAGTGCTAATCCTCGGCGTCGGCAACCCTATTCTCTCGGACGACGGCGTAGGCATCCATGTCGCTCGAGAGATCATGAAAAGGGAACTACCTGGAGTAGACGTGGAGGAGCTCGCGGCAAGTGGGCTGGAGCTGCTCGATGTGGTCCGGGGTTATGACAAGGTCGTCATAGTAGATGCGATCCAGACGACAAAGGGAGAACCTGGTGAACTGTACGTCCTTGAAGAGAAGGATTTCGAGAAGTCCATCCATGGATCTTCCCCGCACGGGATCAACATCGCGACGGCCCTCGCCCTGGGAAGGAAGCTCGTGCCGAACGAGATGCCCAAGGAGGTCGTCTTCATTGCGGTCGAGGCGGAAGACCTGGTCAATGTCAGCGAGAAGCTCACCCCGAAGGTTGCGAAGGCGCTGCCTGGGATAGTGGAGCGGGTGAGGAGGGAGTCGCGCTCGGTGCAATAATCCTCTGATAGAAGATCAACCAAAGACCAAGGTTCAAACCCTTTGGCTGCGGTTTCGCATGTCTTTCGAAATGCGATTCGTCACGGTTAAGTACATTGCGGGCTTTCCACTCCTGAGACAGCTGGTGAACGATGGTCAAGACAAGTTGCGGCATGTGCTATGGCACCTGCACCGTTGACGTTCGCGTGGAGGATGGAATCGTCGTGGGGATCGAGGGCGACCCCGATTCGCCGCAAGGCTACGGGAACATTTGCGCCAAAGGCATCTCTGCCCCGATGATGCTCTACGATCCTAGCAGGCTCAACTATCCCATGATTCGGACGAATCCCGAGAAAGGAATCGGTGTTGATCCCGGATGGAAGAGAATCAGTTGGGACGAGGCCATGGATATCCTCACTACAAAGCTGCGAGAGTGTATGCAGAGAGATCCACGTGGACTGTACACTGTCGGTAGCCCCACCTTTCCTGCGGAGAGAGCATTCAACATACTCAGCTTCAGAAAGGCGTTCGGCACCCCCAACTACTACACTGGCGGCGGTGGGCTGCACTGCGGGAACGGAGCCCATATGATCGGCGGGATCTATCACGCTTCTTGGTCTGTCATTCCAGATTTCAAGTACTGCAACCTCGCCATCTACTGGGGTTGTTCCAAGGGCCACGGAGCGGGGCATGCTGCCAACGTCGCGGCCAAGCAGGCCGCCGATGCCAAGGCAAGAGGAATGAGGCTAATCGTTTTCGATCCGTTCCTGAGCACTCAAGCATCGACCGCAGAGGAGTGGGTGCCGATCAAGGCTGGCACTGACGCGGCGGCAGCACTGGCGATGACCAACCTGCTCGTGAACGACTACGGGCTCTTCGACAGCCAGTATCTGAAATGGAAGACCAACGGACCCTATCTCGTCGGGCCGGATGGATTGTATCTCCGTGACAAGAAATCTGGAGTCCCTCTTGTTTGGAACAACGTCGACAACAAGCATGAGGTCTTCACATCGAAGGACGTGAAGGACTGCGCATTGATAGGCAACTTTGAGGTCAACGGCGTGAAATGCAGCCCCTCCTTCCAGCTTCTCAAGGAGCATCTCAAGAAGTACTCCCCAGAATACGCGTCAGGAATCTGCGGAGTCTCGGCCAATACGCTCAGGAGAATTGCTAAGGACTTTGGTGAAGAGGCAAGAATCGGAAGTACGATCACGATCAACGGGAAGGTGTTGCCCTACAGGCCGGTGGCTTCAATATATTTCCGAGGATCGCAGGGACACTACAACCAGGCTTGGGACTGCATGTCCCTTGTCCTGCCGAACCACATAGTTGGGGCCGCAGATGTGCCCGGCGGGGCTCTGGCATTTGGTCCGCCCGTTCATCTGGGATATCCCGGGACTGGAAAGCTCAAGTACTCAGTGGAACCCGACAAGGACGGACTCCTTGTCGCCCGCAACTGGCCATACTCCCATTTACCCTATCCGCCACCTGAACCCAAGGACCCGCCTGAGAGGCTCGACCTCCAGGATATGTTCTACATTCCGACCTATACGACGATCATGGCCTGGGACAACAACGAGGAACTCTGGCAGAAGTTCAAGATACCCTACAGGCCCGACGTGATGATCAGCTTCGCGACGAATCAAATCATGTCGGTGGGAAACCCGAAGACTCTGCTGGAGAACTTCCTCAAGAAGTTCAGGTTCATCGTCTCCTTCAACATATACTCGACGGAGTTCGAGGAGGCGGCGGCAGACATGGTTCTGCCAGACGCATGTTTCCTCGAGCGCTATTCATCCGCAACCACTTTCCCAACCGTGGGGGTTTCGTGTCACGCCACAGGAATGGGCGAGTGGATATGGGCAATCAGGCAGCCGGTCGTGAAGCCGATGGCCGAACGGAGGCCGATGATCGATGTCATTCTGGAATTGTCGGAACGGCTCGGCCTGCGAGACAGATATCTGGAAGCCGCGAGAGAGTGGGTCAACAGGGCCTACGGAGGCGACCTCGACTTCAAGAAGGTACTCGACCCGAAGGAGAAGCTCAACTTCGAGACCATCCTGGATGTCATCATGAAGGACAGGTTCGGCCCGGACAAAGGACTGGACTGGTTCAAGGAACACGGCTATCTGAAATGGGACAAGCGGGTGGAGGAGGTCTATTGGCGAGCCTTCAACGATGTGAGAGTCCCGGTCTATCTAGAATGGATCATCAGGGCCGGCAGGAAGAGCAAGGCCATAGCTGAGAAGTATGGAGTGCCCGACCTCGTGGACTGGACCGCTCACAACGCGCTGCCCGACTGGCGGCCCTGCCCGACGCACACGGAGAAGAACCCGGAATACGACCTCGAGGCATTCTACTGGCGCTCCGCCCTGCACACATACTCCATGACGATGCAGAATCCCTGGTTGAACGAGATCTCGCAGAACGACCCTTACACCTACACGATACAGCTGAACACGGAGACGGCAACTAGGAAGGGCGTGAAAGAGGGAGATGCTGTCTGGCTCGAGAACCCGAAGGGCTCGAAGGCAAGAGGCAGGGTCCACATCACCGACGGCATAAGGCCGGACCATGTGGCCATTGCCGCGAATGCTGGCCACTGGGGAAGAGGACTGCCAATATCGAAGGGCAAGGGCGTCTTCTTCAATGAGTTGATAGAGATCGACAAGGAGCATACGTGCCCGGTCTCCCTTGGCCAGGACATCTGTGTGAAGGTGAAACTGTACAAAGACGGAGGTGCTGGCAGTGGTTAGGTGGGGCATGGTCATAGACCTGAAGAGGTGCACAGGCTGCCACTCATGCTCCGTTGCCTGCAAGGCAGAACACCACACTCCGCCTGGCGTGTTCTGGGCAAAGGTGGTCAGGCTCGAATCAGGGAAGTATCCGACAGTGATCAGGCAGGCTCTGCCCCTGCTGTGCATGAACTGCAAGGAGCCGGAGTGCGAGAAGGTCTGCCCCACGGGGGCCACCAAGAAGAGGCCCGACGGGATCGTCATCGTCGATCCGAAGAAATGTGTAGGCTGCAGATACTGCGCGGTTGCGTGCCCTTATGGTGCAAGGTACTTCGTCGACGAGTGGAAAGACTACTTCACAGGAGACCGCAGGCCTTCCTCTGCGTACGCTGAGCATTCAAAAAAGAAATGGCTCGAAGAATGCGACCGAGGGGTCGTGAGCAAGTGCAACTTCTGCGCTGAGAGAGTCGAGAAGGCCCGGAAACCGGCTTGCGTGGACGCATGCCCGTGCGAGGCGAGGACCTTCGGCGACCTGGACGATCCCGAATCCGAGGTCTCACAGCTCATCAAGAAGAGGCGAGGAATGCAGCTGCATCCCGAATACGGCACCGATGCAAGCGTGTATTACCTCCCTGCGAGGTGATCCTGGTTTGTCGCTCTTCTCTAGTTTCAATCAGGGCGGTGGATGAGTTGGACGTGCTGAAACATGAGGATTTCAAACCTGGGCCCCGAGCTCAAATGGAATGGGGTTTTGGCGGCAAAAGAAGATGGCGGGACGGAGCGCTCTTGATGGCTCTCTTCCTCGGAGGCATCGGGGCCGGTCAGTTTGTGGTTTCAACCTGGTTCATACACTCCATCACCAGTGCGCTTGTAGGACTGTTGATCGTCGTGATCGGCAAGACCGTCGCCCATCTGGTCTATCTCGGCCGGCCTGCCAGGTTCTACAGGCTGTTCATGAGACCTCGGACCTCATGGATCAGCAGGGGACTCATATTCATGGTGGTTTTCGCAGTCTTCGCGGCGGCCTACCTGGCGCCCGACATCGGTTTTGGCTGGGTCCCATGGACCAGTGAGACCTTGATGGGTCAGGCATTATGGGTTGCCGCTGTCCTGAGCGCCTCCCTGGTGATGGTCTACGACGGCTTCGTCCTGGCATCATGCAAGTCCATCACCTCGTGGAACACGGCCCTTATGCCGCCCCTCTTCTTCACCTATGCTGTTGCAGGCGGAGTTGCGATGACTTTCCTCACAATGACCGCAACCGGAGGCGAGATCCTGAACCGATCCACCATGACCAACCTGGACGCAATACTGCTGACGACCATGTTTGCGCTGGTCGTCATCTACATGGTCAACATGGCCTCATCGACATCGACTGCGAGAGAATCGCTCAGGAGACTGACGACCACCAAGCTGGCGATAGCGTTCGTAGGCTTGGCGATTGTTGCGGGCCTTCTGGTGCCGCTCACTCTAACCTACTATGACGAACTTGCAGTCGGAGGCACTGTAGCATCGGTCCTTCTGGCCGCCTCATCTGTCCTGGAATTGGCGGGAGATCTGTCAGTCAGGCACTCGATCCTAAGGGCGGGCCTGCACGCTCCCGTCTTCTCCGAAGGACTCTAGGCCGGAGACGAGCGAATGGTTGATGCAACATGAGCGGGGTAACAAGTCACCTAGAAGTCTTGCGAATCATAGGGGGCAAGAAAGAGAGCCTCCGCGATGTCCTCATCAAGGAGCGCCCTGTGACGATCTTCTTAGATGACATCGAGCTCGCCAACCTAATGTGTTCTCCGAAGAACCTGGATTGTCTGGCCGTCGGGTTCTTGTTCGCGGAGGGGCTCATCAGAAGCAAGAAGGATATCAAGAAGGTCATTGCGGACGAGAAAGATGGAGCGGTCTGGGTGGAATTGAAGAAAGCCAAGAAATCGCCTGAGATTCTCATTGCAAGACGGTTTATCACGACCGGCTGCGGCAGAGGCCTGACATTTGTCGACGCGACGCAGGATGGTAGGCACCTCATGATCAAGTCTGAACTCAAGATACGTGTAGATTCTATCCCGCTATTGATGAAAGAATTCCTTCGGAAGTCGCGACTCTACAGACTCACGGGAGGAGTCCACAGTGCGGCAATATGCAGCACGAGAAGCATTCTCGTCTTCAATGAAGACGTCGGAAGGCATAGTGCGATTGACAAGGTCGTAGGGGAGTGCGTTCTGAAAGGGATCAGGACCAAAGACAGAATCATGGTGACCAGCGGCAGGATCTCGTCGGAGATATTGGTGAAGGCCGCCAGGAGTCAGACTCCGGTCATTATCTCGAAATCTGCACCCACAGACCTCGCGGTCAGACTGGCTACCGACTTCGGCATCACACTTGTGGGATTCGCCAGAGGGTCAAGGATGAACATATACTCGAATGCTTGGAGAGTCGTGACTGGGGCAGAGGATAGATAGCGAGCGCTGCACCCTTTTCGATGCCCAACTAGATTGATCAATGACACAAGGAGGGTGCCAAGCTCTTCGAGGAACGTACCTTGGGGAAAGATAGAAAGAGGCTAGCTCTATACATTGTCCCTCTGATTGTACAAGAGCCAGGCATTCAAGTATGCATACGGCTCCTCGCGAAAGAAGCTCTTAATCCATAGGCGACGATTCGGGCATGGCCGGCCCATAGGTCGCCATCGTTACTTGACCGGGAGGGGAACAGGGGTGTCAAAGAGACGAAGAAATGTGAAGTCTAGACTTAGAGAGGTCTGTCTGAAGAAAGGGGCCGTTGTTTTTGGAGTCGCATCAGCCGCTGATGTTGATTCTCTCCCGAGGGTAAGAATAGGGCCAGCGATGAAGTCCTTGCTTGAAACGAAGCTGGACTACACCAAGAAGCCTTCAGAGGCGATGCCCGATGCCAAGAGCGTTGTCGTTTTTGGGATACTGTCGACCGACGACTCCTGTGAGCTTGGAGTTCGTTTGGAGGACGGAGGATACGATTGGCCAGGATACTATCCTCTGAATTGGATACGCCGCGACGCTGCGCGAGTGCTCGAAGAAGAGGGTTACAGAGTCGTCTATCCGTATGAGGCGTCTGCGCCGGATTCCTACAAGCGGGTATTCAGGCTTGCGGGGATAGGATCATTCGGAAAGAATGCGCTCATAATCTCGCCCAAATACGGTCCTTGGCTCAGATTCAGCTACCTTCTGACAAATGCCGAGCTTGAACCTGACGAGCCGTTCGAGGAAGATCTCTGCAGGGATTGCATTCGCTGCGTCAAAGCATGCCCAGTTGGCGCGCTGAAACCCTACGTCGTAGATCCCGAGCGTTGTCTGGTCGGGGTGCACTGCCGCCCGCCGATACCGAAGCGTCTGCGACCCGTGCTTGACCAGTACGAACCTCAGTTGACGCCCGTGACTCACGTCATGTGCACGAGATGCCAGATCGTGTGCCCGTACACCTCTGTTCGGCGGCGCAGGAATGTGGTCGGCTCAGTGCGACGGCCCATCTGCTGATGAAGAACCCAGCATTCGAACACGCACACGGTTCCCTGCACATCGTCATGCCAGATTTGTATTGAAATCAAACCGTGTCCCTCTCCTGGTCCGATCTTGCCTTGAATCTCATGATTCAAGACCGGACGGTATTTGGCAGATTCTACGACCTCAGAAGCGCCTTGCGCGAAAGCACTGCTCCTAGGGATATCATCAGGACCGCGAAGACCGTTATCCCGAGGAGGTCGACTCCGACCGAATACTGAGCGCCAATGGAGGTGTGGAAAACGAGCTGCCTCATTCCATCGACTACGAATGTGATGGGGTTGTATCTAGCGACCGCCGTGAGCCACTCAGGCATGAGTGCGATCGGTATCAGCGCGCTGCTCGTGAACATGAGCGGGAAGTTCAGCAGGTTGATCAAGCCGAACAGTGTCTCCTCGCTCTTCACGATGAGTCCGAGCGCTACGAAAAGCGCTGCGAGGCTCAGCCCGAGGAGTATCAGGAATACAGCGATGCCGAAAGCATCAAGAATACCGAAATCGGGGCTGAACTTGAGCCCGCTCAAGCCCGGGATGAATACGAACAGCGCGGCAAGCACCAGGACCACAACCGCCTGAAGGAGCGATTTGACCACCGTCGAAACCATGCGCGAGATCGGGATCGACGCTCGCGATATAGGCGCCACCTGCAGCTTTGCCAGGAATCCGGTCTTCCTGTCCCATATGAGGGAGACTCCGCTGAAGAGCGACCCGAACAGTATGATGAAGGTCGTCTGGCCGACGGCCATGAACGAGAAGTAATCGGTCGCGCCCCCGAACACCTCCCTGATATCAACGTCAGGGGAACCCTGGGCCAACTTGCCGATGTTGAACGCCTGCCCGAACAGGAGCAGCCACATCAGGGGGGTCGTGAACACCAGTATGATCTGGCCGGGAGTCCTGTACCATCGCCTCAGATCTCGGACGACTAGTGCGTAGGTCTCGCCCAGCATGTGCTCACCGCCTCCTTCCGAATCGGCCTTTCTTCGCTGTTGATACGCCTGGCTTTCCGCCGTTGCCCTTGTCCTCGTCCCTCAGTTCTCTGCCCGTGTACTCGAGGAATGCCTGGTCGAGGGACGGCTTCTTGACGGCCACATTCAGGACCGCGATCTTCTTGTTCCAGAAGCTCTCGAGTATCAGTGGGAGGGCCGCGTTGCTGTCAGGCACTTTAATCCTCGCCTTGTTCCCAGAGCACTTCCCTTCGAGCAGAGTCACCCCTCTGGTCGATCTAATCATCTCCAGAACGTCCATGCTGCATTCGGCGATCTCGACCTCGATCACGTCCCCGCCTACTGCCTTCTTGAGACCGTTTGGTGTGTCAAGAGCGATTATCTTACCATGATCTATGATGGCGATCCTGTCACAGAGGCCGTCCGCTTCTTCGAGATAGTGAGTCGTGAGGAAGATGGTCATGTTCGTCTCGGACCTCAGCTTCCTGATATGCTCCCAAATGCTAGTCCGTGTCTGGATGTCGAGCCCGAGAGTCGGCTCATCAAGGAAAAGTAGCTTCGGCTTGTGCACAAGCCCGGTTGCGAACTCCAGCCTCTTCTTCATGCCTCCCGAATATGTCTTGACTATCCTATCCTGGGAATCAGTGAGGCCGACCAGGCCAAGGAGCTCGTCGGTCCGCTTGCTAGCCTCCGCAGACGGAATGTGGTACAGCTTCGATTGGAGCTCGATGTTCTCTCTGCCAGTCAGCTCTTCGTCAGAGGTCAGATCCTGGGGAACCAGGCCGATCCGTTTCCTCACTTTGCTGGCCTGGGTCACGACGTCCGCGCCCAACACCTCCGCTCTGCCACCAGTCGGCAGCATGAGGGTATTGAGAATCGAGATAGTTGTGGTCTTTCCCGCCCCATTAGGGCCAAGGAATCCGAACACCTCTCCTTCTCGGACGTCGAACGAGACGGAATCTACCGCTCGAACATCGCCTGGAAAGATCTTCTGCAGATCCTGAACCTTAATGACCGAATTATCCGAAGGCATGATCCAACGCGCCCCGCTGCATGACTGCGTTCTATCGTCAGTCGAAGTCTGTGGGATATACTTTGCCTCGAATATTGTCAACCCACTGAATGTCTTGACAGCGCATTCTGAGTCTTAGCCACGCACAACAGGAGGCGCGCTCCTCACTGAATGCTTCGAATTGCTGGATCAGTGATGAGCGAATCCCACCAGATCCGATACACGCGCAAACCCCCAATGATTGAGAGAAAGGAGTGAGGAAGGAGTTTAGCTCGGCGCAATAATCCCATAATTGAGAGATAGTCAGACGTTCAAGCATGCACACGGCTCACTCTGTTCTCCTCAGCCAACAAGTACGCTCCAAATCCTATGGCCCAGAACATTGCAGGATAGAAGATCATCCGCTCCATACCGCCTGCGCCCAGACCAGCGTATGTGTTACCAGCGAAGAGGGCCAATGCCGAAAGGCCGATCAGGCCGAGAAGAATGAACAGATACGACATAGGAGGCCGAACCATCTTGCTGGAGTAGATTACTGCCAAGTTCCCGAAGAGGAATGCCAAAAAAGCGAACAGGGCATGCACCTCGGGAATGTAGTCCTCATTGAAGACTCCGACACCAATGGCCCCTATTCCGGACAGCGCGAGGAACAACCAGATAAGTGATTTCCTGGGCCTGAGCCGCAACAGGGCCGCGGTCACCAGAGCCATCAACCCAAAAATGATAATGGCACCCGTGAAGATCAAACGCGAAGAAGTCGGGCCAACCCCCAAATCGCTGATGTAGTTCTGAGATGTACTGTATCCGGGGTACAGAAACTCGGCCAGATGCACCATGAATAACATCTCCAGGCCTCCGATGAGAAGCCAGAAACCAGGGGACCGCAGATTGACCATGAAGCGAATACGTCGGCGATACATAATGGTGATTCCCATGGTAAGAAGAAATGAAAGGGAATAGAAAGAAGAAGGAGTTTAGCTCGGTGCAATAGTCCTCTGATTGAAAACTAACCATGCGTTCGAGTATGCACACGAATCCCTGCAGGAGAATGAGATCGGACCTTGTCGCTCGGTCCGAACGAAGTATCCTCTAGCAGATCCTCGGCACTGGGTCTCCTACGGGCGGCTCGACCACCCTCTTTCCACCTGTATGAGTCTCCATCATGACGCCTCGGACGTGCTTGGTTGCCTCTCCGATGATCTTCGCCTTCTTCCCTTCGGGCCTGGACTTGATAGCCTTGAGGACCTCTTCAATCTTCTCAGGGACGACGGCAATAATGACCTTGCCCTCGTTCCCGATTTCCAGCGGATCGATACCTAACATCTCGCAAGCAGAAAGCACAGCGTCATCGATCGGTATGTCCTCCTCCCTGACCACGATGCCCGTCTCAGACTTGTCCGCCCATTCGTTGAGCAGGTTCGCCAGCCCGCCTCTGGTGGGGTCCTTCATCGCCGTGATGCCGCCGACCTTCAGCCCCACAGCAATGAGATGATTCAAGGGCGCAGCGTCGCTCTTGACCGTCGTCTCGAAACCGTATCCTTCCCGGAACGACAGTATCGCAACCCCGTGGTTCCCGATCGGACCCGAGGCGATCAGCACATCCCCTTCGGCCACGGCGGAATCGTTCGGCCAGTTCCACTTGAACTTCCTGTGCTTCCTCACTTCGCGGATATTGTGGTCCAGGTGCTCGGACCTCTTCCCCACTCCGCTGGTGTTTATGAAAAGGCCGTCCAGGGCGCCCTTCTCGACGACCTTGGTATCTCCGGTGACAATCCTCACATCGGCCTTCTTCGCCGTCGCGCTGATGCTCCTCATGATCTTGTGGAGTTCCTCACCGGAGAATCCTTCCTGGATTATCATGGCGCACGAGAGCGCCAACGGAGTAGCGCCCATGACCGACAGGTCGTTCACCGTTCCTGCAACCGATAGGACTCCTATATCCCCGCCCGGAAAGAAGAGAGGTTTGACCGTGTAGGAGTCTGTGGTGAACGCGATCCCGTCTATGATTGCAGCATCATCCAAGGCGGCTAGAGGTATCTCCCCGAAATCGTGGTCGAGTTCCTTCAGCACGAACTCGCGGATGAACTCCTGCATCCGCTCTCCGCCCGCACC
>JAHIZT010000064.1 GCA_018814355.1 Candidatus Thermoplasmatota archaeon
CCGAGAGACTTCATCCACAGAGGAATCATCACGTTATCCCGAGGCTGTGTCGTTTCTGCGCCCTTGCCAGGACTCTCGCCCTGCTGTTCTGACAGCCCACTTTCTCACGGAGAGGGGACTTTCCTCAGCCGGCCCGCGATGAACGCAGACCTACCGTCAGCCATCCGCCTTCTCCTGGCAGACGATTACTACGCAATCGGAGTACAAAAGCCTTTCTGAAGACCCATTCGAACAATACTGGCCTCTCAGATGACCTTCGTGGGAAGGAACGCGGTCTTTATAGTGACTTGACCGGTTGCGGAGTCGAAATAGGCTGACCGACCTCTGTTGCCTTCGAGGTCCTCTGCCACGATCCGAATGTTGTGTTCCCTGAGAACACTTCTGGCACCCATGCTGTTTTCTCTCCCAACATTAGCTATAGCGAGGTTGAGACCGGGGAACATCTGAGCGCCGCCGACGAGTTTTGCGACCAAGCGCTCTTTCTTGACACCATATCCAATCATCTCTTTCACTAGCTTTCTCGTACCCGTGTCAGCATACTTCTCCTCTTTATCGCACTTGACCGGAGCGTGTGGCAGTAGTACATGCACGATGCCGCCTGTCCTGATGCCTGGATCGTACAGGATCACGGCCACGCAAGAACCCAGTCCCAAGCACACCAGCTGTTCCGGCGCGTGGCATATGGCGATCTGAGCGATCCCGACGGTCCTCGGTTCAATCATCTTCTGGATTCTCCCATCCTCTCCAGAATGAGCGTCAGGGTGGATTCCTCGGGCAGCATGAGGAAGTATCCGTCGAAGTGGCTGTCAAGTGCCTTGAAGGATGTGTGGACTGCGAGGACTGTGTCCACTCTCTGAGCGAGGCTTGCCAACGGAATGTCGAGGACCGCACCGAGAAGGTCGACTGTGGCATCCGGGGGCGCCGGGATCATGTCGATATCGATCATCTTCGAGACAGCCATCAGGTACCAGCAGAGGCATATGTTGCCGACCTCCTTGAGGGCCGATTTCTGGATCTCTGTCAAGGAAGAGAGATCGACCTTCTCCTTCGTGAGGTGTGTTAGGAGCGTGATAGCCGATGCCTCTGGAAGGACGACTAGGATTCCGCTCTTGAGTTCGCCACACAAGTATGTGTACGTCCCCGCGACAACCTTGTCGGCCCCGCCCAGCCACTCGGAGACCTTTGCCATGGGCAGAATATCGCACGAGGTCACATCGTTCATAAGCTCGACATCCAGCAGGTAAGACAGCGCGGTCGCAGCGCTCCCCGCTCCTATGTTGGCGAACTCTCTGATTATCTCTATCGCTCTGCCGGCCTTCTCGTCCGTCATTCCTGCTCACCCTCCGAGTATGGAGTCCACATCTAGTATCAGAGCTATCTTGCCGTTTCCGAGAATCGTTCCGCCAGATATGCCGCGGACCTTCCTCAGCCTATGATCTAGTGATTTGACGACAATCTGCTGATGACCGCTCAGTTCGTCTACCTTCAGCGCGGCCCTGCGGTCCCTGCTCTGCACGATCAACGTGTTGATCCCATTCATCTTCGGTCCCTCTTCGATGCCGAAGAACTCCCGCATCCGTATGAGCGGCAGGACCTCCCCTCTGAGCTGAACCACCTCTCTGCTTCTAATGGTCTTGATATCATCGGTTTCGTACTTGTGAGTCTCGACGACGGTTCCCATGGGTATGGCGTATGTCTGGTTTGCTATGCCGACCAACATCGCCTCTATTATCGCGAGCGTGAAAGGCAGCCAGAGCGAGAATGTGGACCCCGCACCCTTGGAAGTATTGACCATGACCGTCCCTCCAAGGTCTTCGACATTCCTCATGACGACGTCGAGGCCGACTCCCCTGCCTGACACTTCGGTAACTTCGGTCTTCGTGGAAAATCCCGGCCTGAACAGCAGATCGATCAACTCCCTTCCGGTGGCGGCATCCGCCTGCTCCTTGGTCATGATGCCTCTCGCGATGGCAGTCTTCCTTGTCACATCCAGGTCTATTCCCTTACCGTCGTCTGAGATCTCGATCAGGACATGGTCCTGCTGTTTGGAGGCCACTATCCTGATGAGGCCCTTCGGCCTCTTGCCCAAACGCACTCTCTCTTCCATAGGCTCGATGCCGTGGTCGATGCAGTTCCTGAATAGGTGCATGAGAGGCTCTGTGATCTTGTCCACCACAGTCCTGTCCAGCTCGATGCTCCCGCTCTCGACCGCTAGCTCGACATCCTTCCCCTCGGCCTTGGAAATGTCCCTTACCATCCTGGGGAATCTGCTCATGACCGTGTCGAGAGGTATCATGCGAATGCCGAGCACCCTCGACTGAATGTCGAAGGTCAGCTTGTCTATGAGAGTAGAGATCTCCTGGAGCTCGTAGTCATCGTGAGCTGCTGCCTTCTCCTTCAACCTGCTCCTCCCGATGACTAGCTCACCCACATTGTCTAAGAGGTCGTCCAGCTTGTCCATGCCAACTCTGACATTCTGCGCAAGCGGGGCCTCTGATGTCGACGCTTCCGAGGTAGTCTCCTGCCTGGCCATCCTGTTCCACTTCTCCATAGGTTCGTCGGTCGCGCCCACGAGCACCTCATCGACATCAGTCATCGCCACAACTCGTCTCAGAACCTCCGTAAATTTCTCTCCAGGAATGACCACGACGGTCATGTCTTCGAACATGTGTTCGCGCTCGATCTCCTCCTCAGTAGGAATCGTCTGCTCGATCTCTGCGGCCTTCGCCAGTTCTTTGAGAATCACGACCGCCCTCGCAGACGGTAGAGCGCATCGCCTTCCAAGTTTGATCTTGACAGATGTTGTCTTCTTCGGTCCAGCCTCGCGTGTTGCCGGGCGTTCCTCCTTCGCCTTCTTCTTGACTGGCGGTGGCTTGGGCATTCCGGAAAGGATGGCCTTGAGCTGTTCGATCAACTCGGGGTTCTCGTTGACGGGGGTGGAGTTCTCAACGGCCGAGACCATGACCTCGAGCGCGTCAACGCACCTGAAGATGGCTTCCGCGGAGTCGCCCGTGGGTTGAATCCTGCCTTCCCTGACAGCTGAAAGGATGTCCTCGAGCGCATGCGTGGTGTCAGTTATCACCCTCATGTTCATCATGCCAGCCATGCCCTTGATGGAGTGGCATGCCCTGAAGACCTGGTCAATCATCCCTTTGTTGCTCGGATCCTTCTCGAGCTCGAGCATCGAGTCGCTCATAACCCGCAGGCTCTCCCTGGCTTCAGTGACGAAGAGCTTCGAATACTTGGTCATGTCGAGTTCTTTCGTCAAGCTGGATCACCCCTCCAGGAATCTGATGATCTCTCTCGAAATCTCTTCGAGAGACACGATCTTGTCTGCGGCTCCTGCTTGTATGACGGCCTTGGGCATGCTCGCAGCGACAGAGCTCTGCTCGGATTGAACTAGGATCCTGCCTCCTTCCGCCCTGATCGCCTTCGCGCCCTCGGCGCCATCTGAGCCCATGCCTGTCATTATTATGCCCAGCACCGACGCTCCCATGCAATCGGCTGCGCTTTTGAACAGGAGGTCGGCTGAGGGCTTCACGAAATTTACAGGAGCTCCATCGTCCAGTTTCATGATAAGCGTGGTCGCGCCCTTCCAGCCAATCCTGATGTGCTTCCCTCCGGGGGCGAGGTACGCGACGCCCTTCTCGGCCATGAGCCCGTCAGATGCCATGGCTACCTTAGGTCC
>JAHIZT010000065.1 GCA_018814355.1 Candidatus Thermoplasmatota archaeon
CGCACTCATCAGGCGGACTTCAGGTCGCGGATTTCATCGCTGGCGCCGTCCGAAGGAAGTATGAGGAGGGAGACGACAGCTACTTTCGCATTGTCCTCCCACTGGTAGCACTCGAGGAGAGTCTCAAGCCTTGAAGATACGCACAAGAAATGCAGACCCCGGCCGGATTCTGTCGACGCGCGCCGCATGGTACGCATTTACCGGCCAGGACTTACCTGCGCCGTTCTCATCGCAACGGCTCCTAATAAGGCTTCTGTGTGGATGTAGCCCAATCATCTCGTTCTGAGTCCGATGATATGATTCTCTGTCGGTCCCCGACGTAGAACACGCTCGCCATGAAACGCGACACGGTCCCTCGTATGCAACAGGATGCCGTGTTAGCCTACATGTAATGTCATCTCATTTGGCAACTCATCTAGATTCTGGACCGTGCGCAAATGCTTCGTTTTTGTGGATGAGTCAGGAGACCTTGGATTTGGCAAGGGCTCCACGCGCCACATCACCCTAGCTGCAGTCATCGTAGAGGAGTATTCTCGACTGGAACGAATCCCGCAGAAGTTGCGGAGAAGGCGCCTGAAGAAGAACCTGCTCCGGAAGCCTGAATTGAAGTTTCACAACTCGAGCCCTGAGTTGAGAAAGGCGGTACTGAAGAGGATCGTGGAATTGAACGACGCGCAGGTCGTCTGCGTGACTGTCGACAAGGCGAACGCGAAGGAGGGAGACAAGAGCCACAGAGAGGACATCTACATGCGCGCTTCAGGTGAGCTTGTTCACGAGATTGCGAATCTCGTCAGAGTCCGTGACGAAATGACGATCGTCTTCGATGCAAGACCCTGCAACCGGGACTTCGGAACTGGGTTCGACAGGAGCATCCGAGCACACGTGATCGATGGATATCGAGAATTGGGCTACATCCCACCAGAGGTAAGGGTCAGAAGATTAAACTCCCTGAACTCGAGGGGCTTACAGGTTGCGGACTTTGTGGCAGGGGCGGTTCGAAGGAAGCACGAGGTCGGAGATGCCAGCTATCATGCAATCATTGCGCCCATACTAGCGATGGAAAAACTAATCCAACTATGAGACGACAAAGGTAGCAGACCCTGGCCGGAGTCTTTACCATGCGCCTCATGGCGCATATTTACCGGCCAGGACTTACCTGCTGGTTTCCCATGGTCGCGGTCAGTAATAAGGATTGCGAGCGGATGTAGCTCGAATCATCTCGTTCTAAGTCCGATGATATGATTGCCTGCAGGTCCTCCTACGTAGAACACGTTCGAATCGTTCAGGGCGGCGATGATCCTGTCGGAATCGATGACAACCACCCCGAATGGGAACTCCTGGGCCCCGGTCGAGTTCCAGTCAGTCTCCAGGACATAGAAAGATGATGAGTTCAAATCAATCCCCTCTCTGAGGTCGTACGGCAAGCCCCTATAACCGTTCAGATCGAACAGCCTCGCGCCCGTCTCGGACAGCCTCTGGTCGGATGCGTAGCTCTCCACACCGTGCTCCGAGAACCATTGGACCGCGTCGTACTCGAACCAATAGGTCTGGTTCTCCACCCCGAACAGCTCTTGGCTCGAGTACGCTATCGGCAGCGTTGATGCGCATATTATGACCAGGGAGGCGCCTGCGGCCATACCTATCGCCCTCGCCCTTCCCTTGACGATATACGCGAAGCCTACGCCTATGAGGAGGGCGAACGCGGGTATCACGAAGTCGAACGTGCGGTACACAATCAGCTGCGACATGGCGTCGTTCGAGCGCAGGAGGGCGAATATGATGAGGGACAGAGGCCCCAGGATCATCGCCAATAGCAGGTTCTTTGTCGGCCCCCTGGGCGGGAGGGCGATCCTGGCGCCTTCCCAGGCAGGCACGACGAGTATGAGATACGCGAGGAACGGGACCGCTATGAGGGACGCGGGGCCTGGCAGCCCGGGGAAGACGGGATGGTAGTAGTTGAGCACCATGAGTACGGCGCCTGTCAAGGGGACTGCAAGCCCGAGCGGCAGCCTCGTGAGTGGCCGGTCCATCAGGGACATCCTGACGACCGTGAGCAGCATGAGCGAGGCGACGGCCAGGTAGAGATAGAGGTCGGTGGTGGGGGAGAGGTAGTCTATGTAGGGCAGGTGGACATGCCAGTAGTACAGGACGGCGACGGCCCAGACGGATACGACCGTGACGCCGTCAATGAGCTCCTGTCTGGTGAGCCTGTGCTGGTCCTTCTGCCTGTTTGCGATGTCTATTATGACGGCGAAGGTCACCATCACGAAGAGCACTATCGTGATGTGATGATGAGTGAACGGGGAGAGAAGAAGAGAGAGCGTCAGCAGGAGGCGGTACGGGAGCTCCTGCCTGAGAGGGTAGGCGTAGAGCGCGAAGGCGACGAGGACGAAGCCGAGGCTCTCCTTCCAGGTGCACCCGGAGGAGAAGACGAAGGAGCCCGTGAGGGCGAGGACGAGGGCGGAGGCGATGGCGCCCCTGTGTGTCTTCCAGTGCTGGCGGAAGACGAGGTAGAGGATGGAGACGGATATGGAGCCTAGGAGGGCGGTCATCAGCTGGGAGTTGGAGGCGGGGTCTACGCCGAGCGCGGAGGAGAAGAAGGCGAGCAGGAGAGCGAGCATGGGCATGTCGGGGACGTAAGTCTCATCTGATGAGGGGACCGAGGAGAAGTCGAGGTGGTGGGTGGAGAGGATCTCCCGGATGATCCTGAGCTCGGAGAGGCCGTCTATGTTGTAGGGGAGAGGGCTCCACTGGAGTGAGAGGGAACGTGCGAGAAGGGCGGTGAGGATGATCGCGGGGATGGCGAGGAAAAGGAGGCGGTTGTTGGTTGGAAGAGGTGGCTTTGAGGTCATGGACTGCGAGGCGTCGTAGCCGGTTTCGAGCGTAAAAAGGTTGGCGGGATTGCGGAGCGGCTGTTCTGAGAACTGACTCGACGATTGACGGTGTGCACAAAGGTCGACATTCCTTACGGAGTCC
>JAHIZT010000066.1 GCA_018814355.1 Candidatus Thermoplasmatota archaeon
ACCCACCGTCCCCCAAAGCGAGATGCCATCCTGCGCGGAGACATTGAACACATATGCCCCTGTCCAGTAATTCGAGTTACCCCAGTACAAATCGGACACCTGCATGGGGATTACTAGGAGATCTCTCTCGCGGTCGAACAGGAATGCCTTGTGGTCCCATTGAGCCATTGACCATGACCATCCTGGGGCCAGATACTTGCTCTGCTCCACGGGGTTCGTGGGGTCGGTGACGTTGTAAAGCGATATCTTCACGGAATTGTTCTCTGAGCCTATCCCAATCACGTGAGTGTCGTCTACAGGGTGCAGGTAGGACGAGAACCCAGGTATCTTGAGCTCACCAAGCACCTTGGGCGTGACGTGGTCGCTCAGGTCGATCACAAAGAAGGGGTCAATCTGCCTGAATGTAACCAGGTAGAGGGTGTCACCCAGGAAACGGGCCGAGTAGATGCGCTCAGTGGGCGCAAGGCCTTCTAGGGCACCAACGACTGCAAGGTTCGAATCAAGAACGTACACCCCGTTCCTCGGCTCAGACCATGAGGTCGTAGTCGCGACCCTAAGGTAGCCGTCCTTCTCGTCCATCGAGAACTGGTTCAGGAGCCACCCTCTGAATTCCCCCCTTGCCACGTTGACCATCGATAGGTCATCGACGGCAACCTTGTACACGGTCGTCCTCGTCGTCCACTCCTCCCTAGGTGTCGACCTCGCATCCACGAGGACTACGTCGCCAGACCACTTCTGGATGGATAGGTAGAGGGCGTCTGGGGACATGTAAACGGTCGAGGCATAGCCAGCGAGGATGGAGGAGTACTCGTAGTCACCGTCTAGGACGTCTAATGCCAGGAGGTTCATGAACGAGCTGGAGTCGCGCGTCTCTGGGTCGTAGTAGATCTGGCCGACATCGAACTCCTCGGAGTGGCTGACCTCCCAGATCAGAGGAAGGAGAGGCTTCTCCTCGACCATCCAAACGCTAGACTGACCTATCATGTAAAGGTAGTTGTCGACTATCCTGGAGGTGAGCGAGTATCCGGACACACCGCATGAGTACAAGAGCTCGGGAGCCGCGACGTCATTGATGTCGAACACCGAGACCATGGCCCTTTCCCCGGTCCATGATCCGGCGTAGTACTCGGCGTAGTCCGCGTTCCCGGTCCAAGTTGGGTACTCGAATACCGAGAGAACGACAACGAGTCTGTTCTCAAGGACGTAGATGCCGGAGATGGAGATGTAAGTGGTCATGTTCACGCGTTCAAAACCAATGAGATCCTCTGCCGTGAGAACGGTCACGTTCGCCAGCTCGGCCGGAGGATACGCCTTGATTATTGTCACGTTGTTGTATGACGCGATGTAAAGGTACTCGCCATCAGTCTTTACGAGGTCGCTCTCGTCGACGCCGGCGACCTGGACATTCGTTGTTGAATGGGAGGGCGTCTTATCTGACAACCCCATAGTTGCCTCCGTGGGGGTGCCATATCCGTAGTAGGCACTCGAGCCCCCGGATGATGGAATGTTGCCGAGGAATTCCGCAAGCTCGTGATGGGAGGAGAAAGGCCGAAGCAGGCCGCCAAGAGGAGTCTCCTCGCCGCCCTGAGTCATTGCATAGCCGATCGCCCCCGCAGTGAGGGCAGTCGCCGCGAGACATATCGCGAGTGGGATCTTGAGATAGCTATTCATATCGATCGAGGACATGATTCCGCATGGAGACTATATCTATGCCCGTTTTGCGTTGACTCCGAAGTCAACGGCTAGCGTGCTCGGGCCCCGTCACGGGAGTGGCAATCCTAAAGGAGCTGGGAATACCGGCACCCTAGGCTTCGGTCCTGAGAAAGGTAGGTGCCGGATCCTTTCCTTTTTGCCTTCACTGTGGTCTTCTCTCCCGAAAGGGAACATGAACATTCTGATTAATGAAGGCCGGGGCCACACAGATTCCTATCTGACTATCGCTCGGGAATCGCCTGAGGAAAGCTATTTAACGGCCACATTCATTGAGCCATTCCCATCCAACGGGGGCCGATAGATCAGCGGAAGATCGCCTGCTTTGCAAGCAGGAGGTCAGGGGTTCAAATCCCCTTCGGTCCACCATCATTCTCGGAAAAGACCATAAGGAAGGGAAAGGCGATTGCGGAGGACAGAGTGGGAATGGCGATCTGCCCCAATTGCGGCGCGGAGCTTTCAATGTGTCAATCTGCTGTCGTACTCTGGTGCCTTTGGCTTTTGCATGCCAAGGAACTCAGGCTAGAGATGATCGCACCAAATGCGGGCAGGCGCATTCCCGTGCCTAGGGAATCCTACTACGGCTCCAAACGCATCCTCGACGAAATCAACGCCCCGTCCAGACCGGGGCCGTCCATGCAGTCACGCCCTCCTCTCCTGAGAGATTCGACGCAGTGGTCACTCTCACATAGAAGTAGTGGGCGCTGTCCGATGTCAGCGTGGTCGTCCATTCGACGGTTGCACTGTTGAAGCTCTTGCTCGCCACGACCGCTCCGCCGTCGGATACTATCTCCACAAGCTTGATTGCGTCCGCTTTGCCGTCAGGATCTGATATCCGGACCGAGACTTCGTACGAGCTCATGGGTGACAGAACCGATCCCATGACCGCTCCATTGAGCGTGTAGTAGATCTGCAGATTCTTGTCCTGCGTAGCATAGCCTCTGCTGGACCTCATGGCGTTGTACAGGTTCTCAGGGGTCAGACTGGGAGCAAGCAGAACGGTTCTGATCTCGGAGCCTGAGATCCAGTTCGCTGAGTGTGTGTCGGAGTTCGCTGCTGGCATGACATGCCAGCCCGCGTCAAGCGCCCAGATATAGCTCAACTCATAGTACAGACTCTCGAGATTCTCGAGGACGCACATACCCTGGTCCCGATCAGCTGTGTAGTAGGCGAAGTCGAAGAAGTTCGACATCGGCGATTCATTGAACCCCATGTCGTTCGGTCCGGAGTAGTATGTTGGGTGATTCCATTGACCAAGCGCTCCAGTCTGCGCCAGCCAGTCATAGAGCGACGGCAGGGCTTCATGGATGCTCTCTTGTAGGCCGTTATTGTAACCATGCCCGCCCGGGTTCCCGTCATCGTCGTAAATCTCGGTGGTATTGTACACGTTGACCTCTCCAGCCCAGGGCAACCATAACTCATAGCCTGCCATTGCAACGAAGT
>JAHIZT010000067.1 GCA_018814355.1 Candidatus Thermoplasmatota archaeon
CGATGCATCAGGCAGCTTCACGGTGATCTTCTCACCTGCGAGAAGGTTCCAGTGCAGCGGGGCCAGTATGTAGCTCACGGGCTTGCCGAAGTTCTTCGTCAACGGCGCAGTGGATACGTGAGTCACAGCGGTCTTGTCTGGGTCGTAAAGGTTGTACGGGCTCTTGTAACCAACATGGTTTCCTTGGTTGCCGCACCAATCCATGTGGCTTGCCTCCAGGGCCCAGCCGTTGATGTTGTTCGTGTAGTCCTTCGTGGCATACATGTGGTAGCCCATCACGGCCCTGGACTGAACGCTGCCGCCGTCGGGGCCGCTGGTGATGTTCAAGTACCAGTCGTCAGGCCAGCCCTGCCAGTACCTCCCGATATTGGCCGCCTCCATGTACCCGACAAGAAGGCATTCGTTGCCCCAAGATACGCTCCAGAACCTGATGATGAGGTTGTCTGCCGTGGACTCGGGGTCGAGGCTGAGCTCCAGCCACCTGATGTCGTTCGAGTAGTCGTAGGCGGTGTATATGTCGTAGATCCCGGCCGCACCGGGGCCGCCCTCGGTCATCCAGTTGGTGAACCAGGCATCCTCGATTGCTGCCTCGCTCGCGGAGAACTGAGTCCTGAGGTCCCCCGCACCTGACAGTCCGAGGATTTTGCTTGCCGCGGCTCTGTTGAACTCCAACTTGCCCTGAAGCTCGTTCCAGTACCCATCGTCTGTGGAAGCAGCTGGCGTCACAGCCCTTGGCACACCATAGTAGGTGTTCGCGTAGTGAGTGCCATCTCTGATGGCCTGCATCTCCCATGTCTCAAGGTATGTCGAGTACCAGGAGATGTTCATCCACGCTCCTGCAGTGCTGATCGGGCCTAGGACGGGTGTGAATATCGGGTCCTTGCCAGGTCCGTTGGAGATCTCAGTGATGTTCTTGGCATCGATCGTCATCCTGTACCAGGTCGTGATCGAACCGCCCTGGTCGATGTCAGGGGTGGTCTGCGTGGAGTACGGATCGTAGACCAGTATGTATGGATATGTCGTTCTGGCCTGGTACTCGTAGTAATCCGACTCCCTAAACGTCCACCACCCGTTCAGACCCATAGTATCGGTCCATCTGCCGAGGTCCGCTGGGTCATGTGATTTCTCGTACAGCTCGAACATGTGGTCGATCGTGTAGTTCACTTCCCTGCTGCCAGCGAGAACACTCGCCGGTTCAGGTTGCTCCACTGGACTTGGCGCAGGCGCGCTCTTGACGACAGCCTGTCCAAGGACCGCGAAACCGGTCACGACCATGATCCCGACGATCGCAAGGGCCATGAATTTCCTCCACGGCGAAGCGGTCGGCGGTCGAGACACAGGTCCCCTCTCAAATGTCTGAGATCGAGGCACCTCTGAGTGTCCCACGTTTCGTCTAATGTCAGATTCTCTATCGCACAAAGAATAGTCTGCAACAGACAGTATACTCTCCTCCCTAGTCGTTCTGAATAGAGCCTATCCTATAAGAATCTGTCTTCGTCTTCGAGAGTACTGACTCCCCAGAATTCCCATCGAATTGTCGATAACTGTGCATCGGCCCGGCTAGCTGCTCGAATCCCGACATTTTGAACACTGTCCGGAGCAATCAAGGATGACGCCGGGAATGCCGACAATCAATAGGGTAAGTGGGAGAAGTCGCCTCCATTTACAATCAATGCCCATCCCATGCGATGCTCGGAAATGGTTGCATGAGACGCAGAGCGAAGGTGGAAGACGATGAAAGGAAATCCGAGAATGGTCTGGTCTGCAGTTCGTCTCCTCACGGAGTATAGGTGAGCGTACCGCTCGCGCTGCACAAGACCCAATATGCCTGTCCGGGGACCAGCAGGAAGTTGTTCACGGTCGGTATGACGCTGAGCCAGCTGGTATACGCCTTTGTGACTGGATTGTAGGATGCTATCGTCGTAATGACCGAAAGGTTCCCGCCGACGAACATCTTAGGGATGTCGCTCGCATGCCTGGTCGTGTTGAGCCCCGCGAAGCCTATGATTGCCCATCCGCCACCCGCCGGTACGTTGATTGTCGTAGATTGATTCGTATTCGGGACGCTTCCAAAGAGAGTGAGCGTCCTCGATCCACTCGGCACGTTGATCCAGTAGCCGGTGCTCGGAGCGATGGTGAAGTCGTTCACTGGAACACCGACAATGTGGCTCTGATACATTCCTGTCGCCGGGTTCCATTGGGCCACCGTATCGCCCGAGTTCAGGCCGAACGTGCTCGCCTTGTAGCCGTAGCCCACAAGGGGTGCCGATACGAAATTCCAACCGCTCACGAGGTTGAGGGGGAAGAATACCGGCTCCACGGCATAAGTCAACACTCCGCTCACGCGACAGAAGATCCAGTATGCCTGTCCGGGGACTAGCGCGAAGTTGTTCAGCTCTGGTATGACGCTGACCCAGCTCGTGTATGTCTTTGTGACCGGATTGTAGGATGCTACCGTCGTGATGCTCCCGGGGATGCTATACATCGCGGGGATGTCTTTCGCATGCCTGGTCATATCTGCCAATGAGAAGCCTACGGCTGCCCAGCCGCCACCCGTCGGGACGGTGATGTTCATCTGCTGCATTGCGGCAGGAACACTTCCGGAGATGCTGAGCGTCCTCGTCCCACTTGGTACACTTATCCAGTAGCCAGTGTTCGGAAGGATGGGAAAGTCGTTCACTGGAACGCCGACAACATAGCTCTGATACACTCCTGTCGCCGGGTTCCATTGGGCCACCATATCACCCGAGTTTAGCCCGAGCGTGCTCGCCTTGTAACCAAAGCCGATACGAGGCAACGACACGAAGTTCCAGCCTGTCACGAGGTCAAGTGTGAAGGGTACCTCGCCCGCTGACGAGTACACGTCGTACGTGCCCGCTTTGTCGTCCTCCCAGGTCACAAATACGCGGCCGGGATCTGTCGCGACGATTGACGGCCTTCTCTGCATGTCGTCGCCCCCGGGCGTCGCCACGTCCATGCTTGCATTGAACTGGGTTTTGCCTGCCTGTCTGTATGCGTAGCGGACCGCGAACAAGCCATCCCTCTCGTCCTCCCAGGCGACGTAGATGTTCCCGAGCTGGTCCGTGGCAACACACGCGTCATATTGGTAGGCGCCGGTCGAGTCGTCATCCACCCTGAAGTCCGAAGTCGTAATCGTGCCATTACTGGATGCGATGGACGCATAAATGTCCTCATTGCCGCTCCTGTAATCCCCCCAGACAGCAACTATCCCGCCGCCGGGCATCGGGGCGATCGTAACGCCCCTCTGCCAACAAGTGTCGCTACCCGTGTTGTCGAGTCTGGTGGGAGCAGAGAAGGTTCTTCCGCCGTCAGTAGATATGCAAACGTAGGGATGGGGCTTTCCCGTGGTCGTGGTGTTATCCATGAACGCCGCGAAAATGCGGTCGCCGTTGGACGCGAGGACCACTCCAGTCTGCCCGTAGGAATCGGCTGAGGGTGCTATCTCCTTGCTAGGCGAGAAGGTCGCGCCGCCATCTATCGAATAGGCTCCTCTCACTCGCAGTGGCGGTGGGTCGTTTGTCCAGGCGATGAATATCGCGCCCCCAGCCGTTACCGCTATCGATGGCCGTTCCTGCCACGTGATCGTGGTGCTGTTGGAATCATCTACTTTCACGTTCTTCGTGAACGTGGCCCCGCCATCGTACGACTTCGTGAAGTAGATGTCATAGTCGAACACGCTTCTGCGGTTGTCCTGCCATGTGAGCAGTATGGTGCCGTTCACCGTGGCGGCAACCGCAGGCTCTATATGCTTGGATGAACCGTTGGCATCATCGGCCTTCTTGTTTGGAGCGAAGGTCGTTCCGTTGGTGTGGGGCTTCGGGACGTAGATGTTCTCACTGCCCGAGCGTGAGTCCTGCCATGCTATGAACAGCTCCCTCCCAGGCAATGCGATGATGACCGCCGCTGACTGGTCGTTCGATGTGTTATCGTTGACCATGACGGGCGGTCCGAAGATCGTGCCGGTTGGTTTGGCGGCGATCGTCCGCGCCACAGGCTGATCCCCTCCGATGCCTGCAATGAGAGGTGAGAAGAGGGACAAGACGATAAGAACCGCAGCGGACTTCAATACGGTGCTCTTGCTGAGAATCGCCCTTTCGAAGGCTTGACGCTTCGCGGGCCTTGCTAGCTCCCGCTTCAGCCGGAGAGCGTAGTCCCGGCCATGCTTGAGGCCACCTATGCCTATTGCACGCCCGAGCCGCGGCGCGCCCTCAACGCGGTTTCTCGATTCCGTCCCCCCCGATTTTGATATGGATAAAGAGACTTGGAAAGGGGTTTGAGCGGCAGGTCCGCCCCTACGCGGGCCCGCCTTTCGCGCTACGCTACCGCACTCACCCGGTGAGCGTCACCGGCCAGCTCACCGAGCTGGTCTGTCCTATCGTGTCCGTCACGGTCAGCGTGACGATCTTAGTGACGCCCGTCGAAGTCAGTATCACGTCTATCTGGTCGTACCCTGCCAGTGTGTCCGTGATGGGCCCCTCGGCCGATCCGGCCATTGTGCTCGTCGTCGCCGTGACTTTGAGGATGTCACCGAACGCCCAGCCGAGCTGGAGTTCGCTCAGGTCGACTGAATAGATATTGCTGTCCGGAGCCTCGGTGTAGGTTATGGATTCCCCTGTTCCTGTGTCCGTGATGGTCACTAGACAGCCGTTCACTGGGGTTACACCGTCAGCGGCATACGTATATCCGAAGACTGGATGGGGTGTTCCAGGTGGAGATCTTGCCGAAAGAGCGGATGCCGAGACTACCACCGGTTTCGTGTATGTGTGCGACGCGATCGGGTCGGTCTCAATCGTTGTCGTTCCATCGTCCCAGGTCCAAGTATAGCTAACAATGCCCTTGTCATCGCTCGATCCGGACGCATCGACATTCACGGTGAGTCCGCTCACAGTGAATGTGAACGCCGCTACTGGCGGATTGTCTACGGATGGTGCCACTTTGAACATGTCATCGACGGTACATGACGAGCCCTTCGGGCCGTTTGGCGTCACAGTTATCGAGTACACGTGGCCAGCAGCCATGAGGGTGCCTGCCGTGTCGAGAATGCCGTTCGGGTACGCGTCATAGGCCGCGAATCTGATCCTCTGGTGCGATATCTGCACCAGCACGCCGCCCGTGTTGTCGTAGACGTCGACCACGAGCGATCTCAGCCCGGTGTTCACGATATGTCCCGTCCAGGTGCCATAGTCCACTGGCGGATATTCCCACGTCACTGCGCTTGCCCTGGGCCCCTTCGCACCCTTGATTACATCCTGTGTGGCCAAAGCCAACGGGGCCGCAGCGACGAGCACCATGACGGCGCATATCAAAATAGCTGCGATTCTTTTTGTCAAATGCTTCTCCTCCCTATATGCGTCCGGTTCCAAAATGCGAAGGGTGAAAGCAGTTTCATAAGACTCCCCCCGGGGTCCCGCCTTCGCACATTAGCCGGATTTAGCAACTTTCCGGCATTGAGTATGTAAGGCGCCCTACTAATATGTTTCGGGCTACTGACTCTACTGACCTGTCACTTATTTGTCCTAGAAGACGGGCCTGATAGTTGTTAACGGACGAACGTTCAACTATGTTCATTCTCGGAATTGTTCAATTTCCAAGATCCCGCGGATGAAGACACAAGCCTAGTCCCGCGGGGGCAGTGAGGGGTCAATCTCACTCACAATCATCTCAGCCTCCTTCGGTCTCTCCGCATCCGTCTCGGACTTCTGCAGAGCCGGGTGCTCAGATGTGGAGGACCCGGAAAAAGCCTTAAGCCCATGCCACGATATTATTCGGAGGAGCGTGAAGGCATGGGCAGTTCGAGGCGGAGCGGGTATGAGAGCCTGTCGGTCGGATACCTGCTGATCGCGTTTGCGGTCTCCATCCTAGTCGCATGGTTGGTCGGGGAGTGGATACTTGCAGTCCCGGTATTGCTCCTCGAGGCGGGGATGTTCTACGTTGCCCTCGGGGTCGTCTTGCGTCAGGGAGAATACGACACGAAGAGAGCCAGCACCTCGGCCTACTATATCTTCTGGGGCGGCACCATGGCCATATTGGGCGCTATGTGGCTGTTCAGCAGACAGTATCCCGGCAACGCCGTCCTCTTGGTAGTAGTATTCATAATATGGATTGGCGTCGTCGCCATGGCGATGTCCCTCCCGAGGCTCCGGCGGAACCGAACGTGAACGGATCAACTAATTGACTGTCGAAGCGCGGCTATCTCACTTCCTCTTGTTGCTCGTCTTCAACTCCCGCAGCAGCTCATTGACCCTATCCAGACCAGCAAGCAGATAGTCCTTTGGCGGCCCGGTCCCTATCCTCATGTATCCGTCCATTCCGAAGTGGTCCCCTGAAACGATCATGACGGACTTCTCGATCCTCAGGCGCTCCGCGAGCTCCCACGAGTTGATCTTGAGCGAGTACTTGATGTAGCATATCGCGCCCGCAGTCGGGGGAACATGAGAGAACATCGATCCGTGGGATTCGAGCCAATCCCTCACGGCCGGGTAGTTCTTCTGCAGGATGGACCGAGTTCGCGCGAGTATCTCCTCCCTCCTCCTCGGCTCCAAAGCGATCTGCGCCAAGTGGTCTGAGAGCTTCGCGGGCGTCAGCGTGAGGTAGTCGTGGTGCGGCTTGACCGCCTCTATGGCCTCTGGCGTCCCTGTAAGCCATCCGATCCTCAGCCCTGCCATGCCGTAGGCCTTGCTCATGCCGTTCGTTATCAGGGTCTTGTCATGGTATCCCCAGAGCGTCTCAGTCCTCGGGCCCTCCCGCTCGGCTCCCAGATAGACCTCGTCCGAGAGCAGCCACGCGCCTGAATCCTTCGCCGCATCGATCAGCGCCTTGCGCTGCTTCCCCGCCATGACCGCACCAGTTGGATTGTTCGGATTGCACACCTGGATTGCCTTGGTCTTCTTCGTCACGAGCTTCTTGAGGTCTTCGGGGTCGAACTGCCAGTCAAGGTCCTCGCGCAGCTTCAGAGGCTTGATCTTGATGCCCCAGGTCTTAGCGAGCCCATACGTCTGCATGTAGTTCGGGACCATGATCACGGCCTCGTCCCCCTTCTCGAACAAGTGCCATGCGGCGACGAAGTTCGCCTCTGACGAGCCGTTCATCACAAATATGTTCTCAGGGGTGGCGCCCTTGTACATGGCAGCGATCTTCTGCCTGAGCGCCGGAGTGCCGTCCGCTTGGGGATATCCGAGAGGGGTCTCCAGGAACTCCTTCGTCGCTTTCTCGCTGCCCAGGAGTTCGCTGAGCTTGAGGGCGTGCACGCCGCTCTCCGATAGCTCATAATCGACTAGACGCTCGAACTTGGACTGCCACCGTTCCATCTCGAAGAGTTCGATCTTCAAAAGCCTCACCGCCGTGGCGGCATATGCAATCTGACGAAAAAGGTTTCTCTGCTCTGTATGGCATACTACGCTTTGACTCTGGAGCCTATCCTCTTCTTCAGAGCGCGGTCATAGACGAGCTGTGACGTGACAACGTCCTGGACCGCGATTCCCGTAAGGTCGCATACGGTGATCTCCTCGTCGCTCTCCCTGCCTTTCTTCATACCAAGAAGTACCTCCCCCAGCTCCGCGTGCACGTCCTTCTCCGTTATCGTGCCGTCCTCGAGAGCATGGTGCACCTCCCCCAAGCTGGCGCACTGCTTGAGGCTGTCGACGACGATCTTGTCCGCCTTTCCCAGAACGGCCGTCTCAAGCTCCTGCTTCTCCGGAGAATCAGAGCCCATGGCGGTTATGTGCGTCCCCCTGCCTATCCACGAGGCCTTGACGATCGGCGTGGAGGTCATGGTCGCCGTCACGACGATCTCGCTCCCGACGACGGCCTCCTCGGCAATTCGCGCAGGGACGATTCTCGCCTTCAGGATCTTCTCCATATCTGCCACATACTTCGAGACGTGCTCCGGGCTCCTCCCCCAAACCCTGAGCTCGTCGAACTTGCGGACCTTGCTCAGAGCCTCGATCTGCATCCTTGCCTGAGTGCCGGTGCCTATGACCGCGACCTTGCTCACCGACTTCTTTGCGAGCGCGCGTGCAGCGACGGCGCCTGCAGCTGCGGTCCTGAGATCCGTGAGGTAGCATCTGTCGATCTCGAAGCACAGGGGGAACCCGGTCTTCGAATCGAAGAGCAAGAGCATCCCGTGGCTCGTGGGCAGGTTTAGTTTGGGATTGTCGTAGAATCCTGATGCGATCTTGATCGTGTATGTGTCGTAGCCCTTGATGTATCCGGGCTTGATGTGTATGTCTCCGTTGTGGTCTGGAACCTGGAGCGCGACTGGGAACGGCACGACGGCCTTTCCGGAATTGTATGCCTTGAACCCGTCCTCTACCGCCTCGATGGCGTCCTCGATCGTGAGAACGGTTTCAATCTCCTCCTTGGTCAGCACCAAAATGTCCTTGCCTGCGTTCATGGTTACTCCCTCAGCTCTTAAGGAACTGGGCGCTCATGACATTATCAGGGAAAAAGCTTGTTGGCCACTGTCGGTTCGGTGATCGACTGCTGTGCTCTCGGAACGACCGGTCTATGCGGCCTTATGGAGTTTGTCCGACGATTGTGGGATCGCGAGCAAATGCAATGCCAGCCAGGCTGGCCATGATCTCCATTGTCTTCAAAGACCTCGGACCCAGGAGCTTGTTCTCCCAGGTCCCTGAGATCTCGATCCATCCGAGGAGCTCGTTCCCCTGCCCGAACACATGTATGTCCAGGTAGTCCCCTTCAATGCTGTCGTCTATGGCCTTTCGCATCGAGATCTGCATGAGGTGCTCGTTGAACGTCCCTTTTTCTGATTCATGGTACGGCTCATCCTCTGCGAGAAACAACTTGGTGTACTTGCTTATCATGGTCCCCTTGTAAATCGCGCTGTCGGAGAACTCATCATTGGTGTATGCCAGCTTCTTGTGCTCTGTCCAGACGTTTGCCCGCATTCCATGCATGGTGACGTACCTGAACTTCCCGTCGGAAGCGCTCCTCAGGCCGACGGATACCTCCTTGACGTGCATCTGTCGATATACCGTCTTAACGATGTGCTCGCACAAGGCCTTTGAGTCCACCTTCTGCGTCGATATCATCTCCAAGAGATCTTGGATCATCTCGATGGACCTGTCCGTCTGGTCGATCGAAACGTGAGAGTATTCGTTCTTGTATTTGCGCGCGACCTCACTGGCGGAATGGTTTGATACGCCTGAAGCAATTCCGTTCCCAGGTCCCGCGACTCGGCTCCTCAAATGCGTCAGCATTTGTCCGCACTTCCCGCAGCGGACCTGGGCCGCATCGTTGTCCGTTCCGCAAACCGTGCATCTCATCCTAGACCATCCGCTACCACTGATCCCGCATTATCGGGCAGTGACCGTGGCGTTGACTCTCGTCACTATCTGCAATTGTGAGCATATGAAGACTACGGTTCAACTTATCAAAGATGATTCCACTATGACCGAAACGTACAATAAGATGGCGCCGGGCCGGAAAGTGGACCGGCATCTCAGTCGACCATATGTCCATGGCAACTAGGCAATTCGACCGTCTACTGCCGGGTGTCTTTGTGCAAGAAGAACCTCCAGGTTCCTGGGGAATACTGTCAGGTCGAGTCCGAGATGCTTGAGCTTCCTGCCGATCTTCTTGGATCTCTCGCCTGAGAACTTGCCTCCTAGGAGATATGCGGTCTCCTCCTCGCTGAACTCCCCCCGGTCCTCGAACCAGTCAACCACATTCTCGTTGTACGGGCATGCTTTCTGGCAGATCATGCACCCTATGATTGCATTATGGGCGGAAGGGTCGACCCATCCAGGGAACTTGTGATCTGAGGTCTTCTCGTTCAGGTATGTAAGGCATTTCTCCGCCCGGATCAGAAACCTGTCCTTCTGGATGGCGCCGGTAGGGCACGCCTTGAGGCATGCCTTGCACTTGTCGCACTTTGGTAACGCCTTCTTCTCTCGCCAGTTATCGACGGGGCTGTCGTAGTCGGAGTAGAATGCCGTGAGCCTGTGAAAGCTGCCGTACCCCGGGTCGTAGGTGATGTTATTCCTGCCGTAGAGCGCGATGCCGCTTCTGACAGCGAGCAGCTTGACAGGCAGGATGGCTCTTACGAATTTGTACGTATTGGGCTTGAACCCCTCCGCCAACAGCCTCCTTACCCGCCAGCTCACCTTGTTCGCATCATGGTATGTCGGCGGGACGATGAACTTGAGCTCTTTCCCCTTCCAATGGAATGTGGTGCGTATCATCGGCTGCGGGACAGCGACCACGATTATCGATTTGGGGTTCGGAAGACTGCGGGGCATCTTGGGGACGAAATAGGGAGCTGAATAGTCGCTGTAGAACTCGTCATCCAGAAGTCCGTGTTCATGCAGTGATCGGACTTCTTCCCCAAGCTCCGCAGCGTGTTCCGCGCAGACCACGCTCGCGTAGCACCCGTTCTTCTCGAGATGCTGGATGAACTTCAACTTGGCGCTCATGCCCTCTCGTCTATTTCTCAAAGGTCATTCCGGGTATTTACGCTATGCACTATGCAAAATCAAGGATCAAGGCCCGAGAAAAAGAAATATAGCCCGTGAGCCGGTACACTGGCGGGGGAGGCATTGGTGATGACTCATAAGTTTTGGTCAGCGTGCATCATAGCTATCGTGAGCGCGCTTGTCGCGACGTACGCTATCCCCGTCGTGGCTAGCGCTCAGACCGCTGAATGGACTGTCCTAGTCTATCTGGACGGGGACAACAATCTGGATCCGGATTCGGTGACTGATGTTGCCGAGATGATGACCGTCGGTTCGACCGAGAAGGTCAACGTGATCGTGCTGTGGGATAGGTATTCGGAGCCGGCCTATCTGTATAAGGTGCTTCCAAGGGGGTTGGAGCTGCTGGTCGGGATGACAGTGAACGGTGCTCCGGTGAACGGCCAGGAGGTCAACATGGGGGACTGGCATGTGCTTGAGGCCTTCGTCGACTACGGCAAGGCCAACTATCCAGCGAACCACTTCATGCTGGATCTGTGGGATCACGGGAGCCCCTTCGGATACACCTGCTGGGACGACCACAATGGTACCGACTTGGCAGCGCCCGAGGCGATCAGCCTGAGCGAAGTCGGGCAGGCGCTCGAAGGCTCAGGGGCCATGGACATCCTCACCTACGACGGCTGCACGATTGGCATGGCGGAGATAGCCTACGAGCTTACGCTGATCCCGCCTGAGATGAACGTTCAGATCGGATATCTGGTCGCCAGCGAGGAGTACATACCGAACAACGGCTACGCGTACAACAACGTCCTCATGCAGATGAATTCGATGGAAGACATGTCTGCTGGCGCGGTAGCCAAGATGCTCGCGGACCAGTACGCTGCCTGCTACAGCCCCAAGGGACAGGCCAAGGGCAGCTCCACCGTGGGACTGTCCGTGATAGACGTCTCCAAGATAGGGCCCATCGCCTCCGTGCTGAAGTCCCTGACCGTTGAGCTGAAGGCAGGGCTCGCTGAGGACTTTAAGTACTACAAGGGATTGATCAGCGACGCCCGAGGCGAAGCGAACCTCGGATGGTCTCTGAACGGCTGGGACAAGAGGGTCGACCTGGGGACATTCCTGATGACACTTTCGGCAATCTCGGAAGACCAGGATGTGAAGGTGCTCGCAGACCAAGCGTTTGGTATCATCAAGGACGCAGTATACGTTGCGAACACGCCAGCATTGGAGTCCCAGTCGGCATTCGGCCTCGGAGTGTGGTTCCCGACATCGTACAGGTCTCTGGGGAACGCAAACAACGGCGGCTTCTGGACGCTAGACATGTACCAGAACGTGTTCGGATTCGCTGACGACGCCGGATGGATGGGCTTCCTGTACGCCTACTGGGGAAGGGCCTGAGCACGGAATAGGCGCGAAAGCGGGAGCGACTACAGAATAATTTGGGAGGGCGACCTCCCTATCCCTTTCACTCTTGGGCGAGTCCCCGCGCAAGAGATTGGCCAATTGGTCAGCAGCCCGCCATCAGGCTGTCGTCATCCACATCGATATCATCGACCCTGTTCTCGCCGGGCACGGTGATGTACGGACCGACGGATTCCTGCCATTCCTCAGGCGAGACCAAGCGGATGGTCCTGCTGATGTAGGTCGTCTCCAGACTCGCCACGCCCTTCAGCGGTTTGATGTACTGCTCGACAAAGGTCTCCATGTGGTTCCTGCTCCTTGCCAGTACTGAGGCCATGATCGAGGCGCTGAAAGACTGGAATGTCTGGGCGATGTAGTTGACGATCACATCCCTGCCGGGCTTGAATGCCGAGATGCTTTCGTAGATTCTGTCCATATGCTTGGGGACGGCGTCTATGGTCACGGTGAACCTGGAGAAATCCCGCGGGCGCTCCTCCGGGAGCTTGAAGAACCTCATCCGCGCCAAGTTGAGGACCCATATCCCCCTCACATGGTCGAGCGGGGCGATGTTCTTGGCAAGGAAATCCGCGAGCGCGTCAGAGCTCGCCGCATCGACTATCAGGCTCGTGTCGTCCTGCAGATGCCTGTGCGTCATATAGAGGAGCTTCACTTCTTTGGAGCGCCAGTTCTTGTGGTTCTCGATCACGTGGTTCCAGACGAGGTCCGGTTTGACGTGGGAGGTTACCCCGCTTCCCGGATCGCCTGTGATAGGCGGCACGTGGATCCTTACCAGAGTGAGCATATTCTTCACCTCCTCTCGACCGAGGAGCAATCGCCCTGTGATTGGCGTGGACGATATTTAATAACGCCGTTATCCAGGCGCCCCAGACGGTCGGCTCCCGAACGGATGCGCGAGCCTGCGCTTGGGGGCTGCATCACTGATTTAGACTCAGATTTCATACCTAGGGCTACATCATAAGATGGGACGGGTGATCTTACTGTTCGCGGTCTCGTGGAGCGGGGGAAAGGACTCGTGCCTTGCATACTGGAAAGCAGTGTCCGAGGGGATCAATGTCCAGTGTCTCCTCAACACTTATCGGGAGGACAGCGGGAGAGTCGCATTCCACGGTGTGAGGGCGGAACTGATACAGAAGCAGGCCGAAGCCCTCGGAAAATCGTTGGTCCAGAAGACCGTGGGCGACGGGGACTACGAGGATGTGTTCCTCGGAGCTCTTGTGGAGTTGGAGTCAAAGGGCTTCGAGGGAGTGGTGTTCGGGGATATCGATGTGAGACAGAATCGGGAATGGTGTGAGAGAGTCGCTCGCAAAGCAGGCCTGGAACCCGTCTTCCCCCTTTGGAACATGGACCAGAAGGAGATAATGGAGGAATTCGTCGGAGCTGGCTTCAAGGCGATCATCGTCGCGCTCGATTCGAAATTCCTTACGAAGGACGATTTGGGACGGAAGATAGACTCTGCCTGGCTCGCGAGGATCGAGGGTCTTCGGAGAGATGCCGTAGGGGCTCCAATAACCTACTGCGGCGAGAACGGAGAATATCACAGCTTCGTGACGGGCGGTCCGTCATTCAAGTCTGACATCGTGATCAGGACTGGCCAGTCTATCATGAAGAACGGCTATTGGCTCATCGACGTGGTAGGACTCTGAAGAGCCAAGGGAGTACAGTCGTATGTTCTCTCGCCCTACGTTCCCAGAGACATGGCGAATTCGTGAGTGAACTTTCTGGCGTGTTCTAGTGCGGTGGGTTCGAGCGGTCCTTTCATGTCCGTCACTGCGCACCTGAGGGAGGCGGGGTGTACCTTCAGCCCCATCTTGCTCGCGAGGGCCTGGATACCTCCGACTGCTCCGGGATTTATCCACTTCTCCCCTTTCTTTCTCTCCTCCTCCGTCTTCCCGAGAGGGCCATAGGTATCGAACGCGACCAAAGGCCTCGTGCTCCAGTGGCTCTTGTCCAGCCTGTTGATGAACCCCTTCACATTCCTCGTCATCTTCTTCATCCTCGTGGGACCACCGATGAACACGAAATCCGCATCGATCTGCCTGCGCCTGTCTGCTCTTAGGTTCAGGAGCTCGGCCGAGTGCCCGTCAGCCCTGATCTGCTCCGCAATCGCCTCCGCAACCAGTTTCGTGTTTCCATACACGCTGTCGTAAACAACTGCACCTTTCATCATATCACCCTGACGATCTTTCCCTTGGGTACCTCGAACGCTTCTTCCACGCCATAGTCATTTCCCTGCCTGAGAGGACGGCCAATGCGCGAGCGTTCTAGCGCTTCGTCCCGGACTTGATGAACTTACCGTTCCAGTACTCTTCAAAGGCGATATCCAGTTCCTTCTCAGTGTTCATCACGATCGGTCCGCGCCAGGCCACTGGTTCTCTGATAGGTTTGCCGGACACCAGCAGGAACCGCATGCCGTCCCTACCCGCCTTCGATTCGACCTGGTCGCCGTCTCCGAACATGACAAGGCTCCCCGCCCCGGCCGGACCCCTGTTCGAGGAATCGAAGAATCCCTGGCCCTCGAAGACATATGCGAATGCGCTGTTGCCTTTCCGTATGGCGCGGTCGAACTCAATCCCGGGCCCGACCGTGACATCCAGGTACTCCGCCTCGACAACCAGGTCCTTCACGGGCCCTTCGACCCGCCCAACCTTGCCGGCTATGACCTTGACCTCGACTCCCTTCTTGGGCCTTCCGGTCGGGACCTGGTCACGCGTGATGCCTCTGTATCTTGGATCCATCATCTTGTTCGACGCCGGGAGGTTCACCCATAGCTGGAACCCCTGCATCATGCCCACGTACTCCCTGGGCATCTCTTGATGCACGATCCCGCTGCCAGCTGTCATCCATTGGACGTCGCCTGAGCCGATTGTGCCGCTGTTGCCGATGCTGTCCCCGTGGTCGATGTTGCCACGAATCATGTATGTGACGGTCTCTATGCCCCTGTGAGGGTGCCATGGAAACCCTGCTACGTAGTCCCTCGGGTCTTTGGAATGGAAATCGTCCAGAAGGAGGAACGGGTCGAGCTTCGTGACCTCGTAGTACCCGAAAGCCCTCATGAGCCGGACCCCAGCGCCCTCCAGGGTCTGAATGCTGTTCATCACGTTAGCGACTGCTCTGGTCTCCTTCACGGTACCGTATCTGTCGGCTGTGATATATGAGGATTCTACATAAGGCTCCTGGAATCCAGCGGATTGTCCATGGATTCGGTGACTTGGTTTCCATGGACGAGAGGACCCACTAGCCCCCTTGCTAGTCGACCCATCCCCTTGAGAATAGGTATATCAACCCGGAGCATGCCCCCATTGAAAAGTATATAGTCGGGCTTCTGACTATCTCCTCCGCCCAGCGTTGCTGGGCAAATGGAAAGATCAGTGAAAAAGTAGGGGAATCATGCCGAAGGAAATCGAGGTAGCAATATTCGGGTGCGGTGGAGTAGGACAGTGTATTGCGCAGGACCTTGCCAAGAGCAAGCTGGTCTCGCGCTTGGTTCTCGCGGATGTGAACCTCAGGGGTCCTGAGTTTGTCAAGAAGAGATCAAAGAGCGACAAGATCGAGATAGCGAAGGCCGACGGGTCGAACCCGGCCGAGGTCGCCAAGGTCGCTGAACGAGTGGATATACTCGTCAACGGTACCATACCGGCCCTCAACCTGAAGATAATGGAGGGGTGTCTCATGGGCGGAGCGAACTATGTCGACATGGCCACGGGGGACAAGTTGTTCGGTCACCCGATGTTCGAGGACCAGGAGGCCTTCGACAAGAAGTACAAGGATGCCGGGATATTCGCGCTCTGCTCCATGGGCATTGACCCTGGCACATCCGACATCTTCGCGAAGCGTGCGGCTGACAGGATGGAATCGGTCGACTATGTCAAGGTGCGCGACGCCGACAACAGCAAGCTGGAGGGGTACGAGTTCGCAACCTACTTCTCGCCCGACGCGATGATCGAGGAGTGCATCAGGGACCCGCTCTACTACGAGAACGGCAAGTGGAAGCGCACTCCGGCACTGAGCACGAGCGAGGTCTACTCCTTCCCGGACCCTATCGGACCGATGAAGGTCTACATGACGGACCACGAGGAGAGCGAGCTGGTCCCCAAGTTCATCGGCAAGAAGATCAAGAGATGCGACTTCATGATAACGCTTGATGAGACCTTCATCAAGTACGTAGAGTTCCTGAAGAAGCTCGGGCTGCTGTCCTTCAAGCCGGTCAAGATAAGGAACATGGATATCACTCCGATCGAGGTCGTGGTCGCGACGATGCCTAGGCCCGACGACCTCGCGGGAAAGCTCAAGGGCACGACTTGCGTGCTGACGGAGGTGTCGGGCAAGATGGAAGGTGAGGAGACGGTCATCAGGACCTGGACCTACATGTCCCATGAGAAAGCCTTCGAGCTCTCAGGCATGCACGCGACCGCGTATCAGACCGCGATGCCCGTTGCCGTGGCGGTCGAGATGTTCGCCCGAGGAGAGATCGACCTCAAAGGAGTGAAGCCTCCAGAGGCGGTCGATCCCGTCAAGTTCTGCGGATACCTGCCGGACAAGCACATACCTGTCTTTGAGGAGATCATCAAGCGCACGGAAGGGTAGGAAGACCGTCTCCTTGGCCGGTCATCACGTAGACGCATATCGTGAGTCTCGGATGAGCAGAACGGAAGGGCCGGCCTGCGACTCCATATTGATAGGGGGCGTGGTCGACTTCATCCCCTGAGGACGGGGGTTCCGGTCGTCTCAATCGTCGCCCTGAGCCGTGGCTGAGCATGAAGGATTGGAGTTGAGTCTCGCTAACGGCCGTTATCAGGGGGCGTCAGTTGCGCGGCTACCCTTAAGTAGCCAATGCGAGGATTGAGTAATCGCTCTTTCCCCCGCCAACCAAGGCGTACGTCGAGCGTCGACTCTTGCGCCCGAACAAAAGGTGAAACATAAATGAACAGAAGTGTCGCGCGCTCGCTCGCAATTCTCGTCATAGCCATGATGTCATCTGTAACTGTTTTCGCATTGATAAGCACGGACGCATCTGCCGCGAGCGTCTCCGGGACGTGGGTTTCCCGCGTAGCGGGCCAAGGGTATGTTCAAAGCTACATGGGTCCTTCCGGGAATACCGTAACTGACACCTTGGATGCCAAGCTAGTACTGTCCGGGTCGGGATCCAGCATCACCGGTACAATGACTGGATGGGAAAACGGCGTACCCCGCACCTACGATGTTGAAGGTAGCTTTGACGGGACCACATTTCTGATGACGGCACATTTCGGCTGGGACGGTGTGAACTGGCTCACTCCCGTATACACGCTCACCGTTAGCGGCAACGAGATGTCTGGCAGCGGATCGTACCTGAATGTAGGAGTGACAATCCACGGCACTTTCGACTTGAAGAAGGAAGGCGGGTTCAGTGGGCTCAGTGTCGCGGGCGGCATGGCCCCGGCTGTCTCCGCCCTCGTCATAATCATATCCATAGTTGCGATCGTGGTCGCCTCCACGCCTGTCAAGATCCCGCCTCCGCAGGGCTTCCAGCCACAGGTCATGTCCGTTCCATCTCCACAGTATCCGTATCAGCCCTCGGTCCAGACCGAGACGCCATCATCTCCTATCGGGCCTCCTGAGGCTGGAACGCCGGTGGGAGGCGCGGGGCTGCAATACGGTACGTCCCCGCCTGCGGGTGGCCCCCCATTCGCCCCTAGAAATCATTTCTCGAAGACCTCCCAGGAGCCCCCGAGATGCCCGCTCCATCACGACATCGCGCTCGTCCCGCACTACTTCAAGACCGACGGTTCCGACCCAGGCTCTTGGTTCTGCCCGAAGTGCAACCGTTACCCATGGGGGAGGAACTGAGGTGATGCCATGACTTCCGTTCAGATGTACACCGATATGTCTGGGTTCTCAGCCTCCGTGCGCCCGATGACGGATTCCGAGAGGAAAGCTGCGGTGGGCACCTTGAGGCCTCTGAGGAACAACGCTCGAGGCATGGCCGCCTTCTCGATTCTGATGGCGGTGATGATCAACTTCGTGACCGATCCAATCGCCATGATCGTGCCGATATTCTTCGCCCTCGCAAGCCTGGGTATGGCGGCCCAGGCCAGGAAGGGCGTAGGAAGAATGAGCAAGATGCTCGCGACCGGCACCGTCACCGAGGTGCGGATGGTGCCCAAGAGGATGAACATGGGTAGGGGCTGGGAACTCGGAATGTTCTCCGCCGCGAGGAGCAGAGTGCTCAACGGTGTGCTCGTTGAAGGCGTTCCAGCGTCGTTGACGGTGCTTCCGGAGACGAAGCACTTGCTAGCGGTGAACGGGACGCCCTTGCGCAGGCCGGTCCAGCTCATGTCGGCTCCGGGCGCCGTGATGCCTATCGCCCCTTTGACAGTCCAGCAGGCCCCAATCGCCGCGCCGATGCCTGTCGACGAAGAGCTGCCCCCGCCCCCGGATGACTGGGTTGAGAGATCCTGCCCAAAGTGTGGCCAAAAGAACGCGAGCAATGCGCTCTTCTGTGAGAAGTGCGGGATGCGTATCGAGAAGTAGACTGCGAATGCCTGAGCTCGATTCCGAGGTGTGGGCTGACGCGCCCCGCAACAGTATTAGCAGTTGTCGGCATTCAGGTGGCAGGTGAGCGATTCTTGGTGAAGGACGAATTTCACAAGTATAATCTGCAGGGAGCACTGCGGGTGTCCGAGAAGATCCCGGGCCCGAAGTCGGCTGCCCTCCTTGCCGAGCAGAGAAGGTACGACTCGAACGCATTGGTATATCCGAACCAAGTGCCCCTAGCCCTGTCGAGAGGTCTCGGGGCGACCGTCGAGGATGTCGATGGGAACATCTTCATCGATTTCAGCGGAGGAGTCGGGGCGTTGAACGTGGGCCACTCGAACCCAGAGGTCGTCCTCGCCATCAAGAAACAAGCGGAGAAGTTCACTCATGGCCTCGACTTCCCATCCGCGCCTAGAGTCGCTCTGTCAAGGAAGCTGGTGGAGCTCGCTCCGGGGGAATTGAGGGGCAAATCGAAGGTCCTGATGTGTGGACCTACTGGTGCCGACGCTGTCGAAGCTGCGATCAAGCTAACGAAGTTTCACACGAAGAAGCCGGGAATAGTTTCCTTCGAAGGCGGTTGGCACGGTGTCTCCGGAGTAGCTCTGTCATTGACCGCGAAGCGAGCGGCCAAGGCGAACTACCTTCCGGGCGTTTCTGAGATATACTTCGCTCCGTACCCGTACTGTTTCAGGTGCCCGTTCGGCATGAAGCATCCGGAATGCGGCCTAGCTTGCGCTCACTACCTTGAGCATCTGATCAAGGATTCGGACACTGGACTCGCTGCGCCAGGTGGATTGCTCATAGAGCCGATCCAGGGGGAGGGCGGGATAGTTGTCCCGCCCAAGGGCTACATGAAGGAGGTTAGGAGCATATGCGACGATAACGGGCTGCTCCTGATTGCGGATGAGATCCAGACGGGCTTCTGCAGGACCGGCAAGATGTTCGCGGTCGAGTACGAAGGCATCACGCCTGACATCATGACGGTGTCGAAGTCGATGGGCAGCGGCTTGCCGAACTCGGGGATCGTCTTCAGAAAGGAACTTGACACATGGGCTCCCGGAGCGCACGTAGGGACCTTTCGTGGCAATGCGCTTTCATGTGCCGCTGGAGTGGCTGGGATCAAGTTCATGGAGGACCATAAGCTGGCGGATCGGTCGGCGAGGCTCGGCCAGAAGGTTCTCAAGCGATGCCTGGAGCTCAAGGCCAAGTTCGACGCCCTAGGTGATGTCAGGGGTCGTGGATTGTACGTCGGCGTCGAATTCGTCAAGAGGAATGCAAAGCGCTCGCCTGATGCGGATCTTCTTGCCAGGCTCCAGAAGGAATGCTTCCTGAAAGGGCTCATTGTCTGGAAGGGCGGCAGGGGGGCCAATGTCGCGCGGATCATGCCCGCTCTTGTGGTCTCTGATGAGATCCTCGACGCTGGCATGACGATTTTCGAGGAAGGTTTGAAGGCGGCCACGAAGAGCTGATGCTGGCTGTTCCAGTCGTCTGGAACGAGGATTCCGAAGAGCGCCCTGATGTGCATCAACCAACAAGACCGCGAAGGATGGCGATGATCGAGTCTCCACCATGGCAGTCTATCGTCATCATTCCCTTCAGACTGTTGCTCTGAGCAAGGGATTCGTTCCGTCCACTCGTCCCTAAATCAGCCGTTCCTCCGCCTGAACCACAACAACCCCACTCCCCCAGATGCAAGAGCGGCCGAGATGATTGACCCAGCCGTACCATGATCTTCGTAAGATGATCGATTCTCCAGTATTATGGATTATGTGCGGGAGCCGTGTGAATACGTGAATGACTGGCTCATTTCCAATCAGGCTTTCCGAATTACCTGCCCCCGGCGAGGTCCAGGAACCTCAGATAACCCATGTAGGTCTTGACCGCGAGATACCTCAGAGGTTCCGGCGGAACATAAGGGGGGAGTCTGTGCTGGTAGAATGGCATCTGCTTCCATTCGTCTCCTCTTCCTGATAGCATGTCCGCGATGACCTTGCCAAAAAGAAAAGCGAGGGAAACGCCATGTCCCGCATATCCCAGACCGTAGTAGATGTTCTTGTCCTTGCCCGTCACTCCGACGGATTGGGCCATGTCGAGGGAGAATGTCATCACGCCGCTCCACACATACTCGAACTCCACATCCTTCAGCTCTGGGTGGACCCTGACCAGCTCCTTCTTCAGGGCCTTTCTCCTCTTATTCAGATCATTCTTGTAAGTGATACTGTCGTTGAAGAAGTACTCCACATTGCCTGCCCCAATAGTGATCCTGTCGTCCTCCGTCGTGCCAAAATGGAACAAGTAGATATGGTCGTCGTGGAAGGGAATCCTGCTGTTCCAGCCTATCCTCGAGAAGATGCCTTCATCGAGTTTCGTTGTCGCCGCTATCTCGGTATGAGACACGATGACGCTATTCCTGAAGAAGCCTAGCTTCGTCGTGTAGCCGTCCGTGCCAAGGACTAGGGCATTGGCCGACACGGTATGATTCTCTCCATCACCCCCACCTACGAGCAGACGAGCGGGTTTGCCCTCGTTTGCCTTGAGTACGGGACTGTTCTCGTAGACGACCACTCCCAGGGTCTCCGCCGCCTTCTTGAGTGCCAGCACCATCTTCATCGGGTTCACTTCGGCGGCGTTCGGGTCGTACAGACCTCCTGCATACGCACTGGTGCCAATTTCACGCGCGATACGATCCCCGTCCCAGTACTCTATCGGAATCCCCATCGGCTCAGCTTTCTCCGCGTAATCCATTGATTTTTAAACCCCCTTCTTGTCAACGTTGGTCATGAGGGAGCCGCTGGGTCTTATGTAGGCTCCGAATCCCTGTGCCTTCATCAGTTCTGCGATCTCTTTGATGCACTGCGCAGTGGCATCGTACGTTAGCTTATGGCTCTTCGGATGTGCCATGGTCATGTAGTCGATGCTGGGCTGGTTGAGGCACATCCCTCCGTTTCTCCCAGATGCGCCGTGTCCGGCACCTTCTGCTTCCAGCACCACTACTTCTTTGTCAGGTTGGTGTTTCTTGATATGATACGCGGCCGATAATCCAGTGTATCCCGCCCCTATCACTGCGACATCGACCTTGATGTCGTTCTTGAGCGAGGGATTCCTGGCTAGATTGTCGTTCCTCCACAGGCTCAGGTTCTCGTCATGTTTCATCGTGCAATCACCCGCTTTGAAGCCAGCAGCAGTCGGTGCCTCTCGATGCGAATGCTTTTCATTCACCTTCATCCTTGCGCTTCGGGTTCTTGATTTCATCGATCGGTTTCTCGATTTCGCGATTATTGCACCGAGTTGAACTCCTCTTTCTTTCCTTCTCTGCGGTCTTTCTTGACGCATTGTATCAGAGCCGAATCGGAGCCCACGCACAATTCGTTCCACGATGCGAAACCGAAAGACTCGATCCACGACTTTGTGACGATTTGCGAGCGAACTGCTCGAAATGCTTATGTCTATCGAACTCCTCGCCGGGCCGATGGTAGGGGAGATGGTAGTCGGCCAAAAGTCGGCTCCCGGCGCGAATCCGGTCCATATCTCTGCTAGAGATGTAACCGTCACCTTCGGGTCAGTGATGGCTCTTGATGGATTCACTGCGGACGTTCCACGAGGCATCGTCGGCCTCTTGGGACCGAACGGGGCGGGAAAGAGCACTTTCATTTCTTCTAAGAAGACGGTGAATAGGCTATTCCTAGACTACCACTAGATGAGGGATCGCGCACCTTGTCTTTTGTCCGAAAGCAGGAAGGTATTATTACTCTCCCCAACCATTCGAGATGCCAGTAGCCTTCGGGCTAGGGGGAGAGGATAGAATGTTCAAGCGGACAATTCAGGGTACCCTATTCGTCGTGGCGGTCGCAGTTATGATTGTGCCATTCTCCTGTCAGAATGCCAGTTCTGCAGGAGGGAAGGAGAAGACGCCAGCCTACAACCTGTACTTCGGAGACCTTCACACTCACACCGATTACTCCGATGGACAGGGTACGCCCTGGGAAGCGTTCGCGGCCGCTAAGAAGGCCGGCGCGGACTTTATGGCGACAACTGATCACGTTCACTACCCGTACGGCCAGGTCATGCTCACACCGGAGCTATGGGCGGACACTCTTCTTGCGGCCAAGTCCCTTACCTCGAAGGGCTTCGTCGCAATGGCAGGCTATGAATTGTGGTTGCCCTGGGCGGGAGAGGTCAACGTATACAATACGGCCGAGATATACGACGATGACGGGAACCCTGGCGGGCACGGCTACAACAACGGCCTACAAGAGAGCATTCATGATGCCCTGCCGTCGCTCTATGACTGGCTGGCG
>JAHIZT010000068.1 GCA_018814355.1 Candidatus Thermoplasmatota archaeon
GCAACGCCTTGGTTGGCAGGCCCACCGTCAACGGGCCGATCGTAGCGACCGGTGACGCGGAGCATCGAACCTCCGTTGAGGTCAGTTACAAGCCACCCATTTCAATGGGTGGTAGTTGACACGACCCCACGAGCCAGTTGTACCACGTGCCCTGTGGTCCTCCTTCCTCCTCCGCGCCTACCGAGCAGAAGACCAAGGTCCTCTCGTTCACGAACGTCCCTGCCTTCCTCGCCTCTGAGAAGAGCCTCGCGAACTCCAGCATAGCCGCTATCGACGAGCTGTCGTCGTTCGCGCCCGCCCACCAGCAGTCTATGTGGCCCGATATCACGACATACTCGTTCGGCCTCGTCGTGCCGATCATATAGGCAGCCACGTTGACAGACTCGGCGAACTTCTCGGACAACATGTCCACCTGTCCATCGACCTTGAGGATGACTGGACCAGCCACCATCAGATCCTTGATGTGCGTGGCGGAGATCGGTGAAATCGACAGTGCCGGTATCGGCCCTCCGACGGAGTCCTGTTTTATCCCCTCGGGAAGGTCGGCCCCGGCGAAGTAACCATAGAACACGGCTGCGGAAGCGCCGTGCAGGCTAGCCTCGAACGCTGGGACGTTGTTCCATCCCTGGACGTTGTCGTCCCTGTGAATGAGGGCGATTGCTCCTGCGAGGTCACCGATCGCGTCGAACTCGTCCATCGTGCCGAGCCCACAGTAGACGACTGGGGCGACCAGCGTCTTGCCACCGTTCTCGTTGCCGAATGCGTACATCTTGTGATTCTCATGACCCCAGATCGAGTAACTGTCGCCGTATGTGGTCGTCTGGATGTCCTCGTATCCGTTCGACACGATTTGCATCGTGGTCCCGTAGTGTGTCCAGCTGGCGACCGGGAAGGTCTCCAATACGACCTTGTCCATCGCCATCGCGCTCAGCCGGTCATACACGTACCGTTGAGCGCTTCTTTCAGCCTCGGTCCCCGCGACCTTCTCTCCAAGGCCAGCAAGGTACGCGAGGTCGTTCCACGCGGCGGTGTAGTCCAGTCCGTCCAGGATCGCGACTTCCTCGCTGCTCAGGCCGGACGAGCTACCTGTGCCCGTCGCAGGTGCCCCGCCGCCGGACGGCATGAGCGCCGTGGTCACAAACATGAATCCGATCAATACTCCAACTAGTGCCTTTCTCAATGTCTCCCCCCAAGTCGACCCCGAGTCAGTAGCTCCCGGAGCCTCTCCCGGATGGTGCTTTCAAGACCTAAGAGTTCGCGCACATCGAGGGGCGGTTAATCTGATTGGAGCACCATCGCGATGACCCCGCCCCAGAAGACTACTGCTGCAATCATGCCTAGGACTGCCGCAAGAATCATCATGGCCTCCGGGCTGGAAGTCGAATCGCTGTTGAATGGGTTGAAGTCGGGATTTGATATGGTATTCGCCGCCCAGAAGAACCCGACAAGGTAGAAAAGGACGGCAAATGCGCCTATCACCATGCCCAGGACCGGCACTAGAGCGACTCTCGGTACGATGCCCAGTATGTTCCCCTGACCGGTGTTGAGGATCTCCGGCTGAGCCTCGATCGGGGGGAGTACCAGCCTGATGCCGCATTTCTCACAGAACATCGCCTTGTCGAGATTCTCCATCCCGCAGTTGAAGCACCTCAGCTCATTCCCTCACTGCCGTATCTGACCGTAGCTATATTGGGTTTTGCGGACAGGACGACTCGATACAGTTATCTTGGTGCATGGGCGTGCTCCTACCCGATGCTGATATCGGTCGTCGTGGGGACCCGCCCCGAGATCATCAAGATGGCGCCCGTATACTTCGCGCTCAAGAAGGCGAAGCTGTTGCCCAGGCTTGTTCACTCGGGCCAGCACTACGATTACAAGATGTCCAAGGTTTTCTTGGAGGAGCTTGGGCTCCCTGAGCCTGATTCGTTCCTGAGCGTTGGGTCAGGCTCTCCCGGCCAGCAGACGGGCGATGCTATCATCAAGTTCGAGAAGGAGTTCACAGACTCCAAGCCGGATTGCGTGCTGGTGGAGGGCGACACCAACACGGTCCTGGCAGCTGCAATAGGCGCGATGAAGAAGCATGTCGAGATAGGCCATGTGGAGGCCGGGCTCAGGAGCTACGACCTGAGGATGCCCGAGGAGCTGAACAGACGACTTACCGATCACGCGTCGAACTACCTTTTCGCGCCCACCGAGGGCTCCGTCAAGATACTGAAGGGCGAGGGTGTCTGGGGCAAGATATTCAAGACAGGCAACACGGTGATAGACGCCACTGTCAGGTACCTCCCGATCGCCATGAAAACTCCAAAGATCATGTGGGATGTCCCTTGGGAGAACTACGCTCTCGCCACGCTCCACAGGGCGGAGAACGTGGACAACCCGGAGACCCTGGAGAACATGGTCAGGGTGCTCAGAGAATCCCCTATACCCATCGTGCTCCCGCTTCATCCGAGGACTGATCTGAGGCTGAGGGAGTACAACCTCAAGGATAAGCTGGAGAAATCAAACAACGTCAAGCTGCTTCCGCCCACTGGCTACTTCGACATGCTCGTCCTTATGAAGAAATCGATGCTCATTATCACGGACTCTGGAGGTATACAGGAGGAGGCCTCATCGCCCGTGCTGAGGAAGCGCGCGTTCGTGATGAGGAAGAGCACGGAGCGGCCCGAGGCGGTCGCAGCGGGATACTGCAAGGTCGTCGGCACGAATGCTGACAAGGTCCTGAGGGAGCTCCGGAAGTTCGTGGAGGACCCTGATGTCAAGTTCAAGCCCTGTCCATACGGCAAGGGCGATTCAGGCGACAGGATCGCCTCCATACTGAAGAAAGAGCTGTGACATTGCGAGGAGGTCCAGCAATTCTCATATAGGGTGGATGTGGTTGGCCTGTCCAGATAGGGGCTGTTCCGTTTGCCGCAAAGCAAGAGACTCAGGAAGTGGTTCATGCTGCAGGTCTGGAGACTTCAGCAGATATCGCAGGTGATGACCCTTTTCCTACTCGCCTTGACCCAGGCCACCGTCCTGTGGGGGTTCCTGAAGTATAGAGGCGGGATTTTCAACAACCCCTACTTCATGATCCCGCTTATGCTGGTCATATTCGGTACCGCAATCTGGATGTCCTCGATTTTCTGGGATCTCAGGCTGAAGATGTGGCGGTACCAGGCGACCGTGCTAGTCGAGCGGAACCCGTACAGCAAGGAGAAGATGGCACCTAAGGAAATCGTTCTGTACGGCATGACCTGGCTCCCGGTGATGGAGAAATTGGGCGAGAACGACCCCAAGATGAGGGTGCAGGCGGAGGCGTTGCGGGCGTGGCTGAGGAAAGCCTCAAAGGCAGAGCCTAATCTCGAGGCGGACATGAAGGAGATCCTCGATTTCATCGGCGCGGATGCCCCGGACCACGTCATACGCCTCCAGAAAGGCGAGACCAAGTAGCATTCATCCCTCTCGCTTCACGACTCTTTTCCGGATGATGAGATAGTATAGTGGGCCGTAGACAGTCCCCGCTCGGTCCATGAAGCTCTCGAAGAGCACTCTCCCCACGGATTCCCCACTTCTTATTCTTCTGAGCCGCCAAAAGTCCACGAGGATCATCCTCTTGACCATCCAGGGGTACCTCCACAACAAAGGGAAGAAAGTCAGAGAGTAGAGGATCTTGTTCTTGATCCATTTGGTTGGATAATCCTCGGCGATCTTCATCCCGACGGCTTCCGACTCGTAGAGGCCTTCGTCGAAGACCGTGACTCCCCTGCCCAGTTTCCTCGCCCTTAGCGTGATATCGAGGTCGTCGCCGCCTGTGATTAGAGGGTCATAACCCTTCAGTGTCTCGAGGAAGAAAGCCCTCCTGAAGATCCATGCGTAGTGGGCGCCCGGGTTCTTCCCCCATCCGCCTATCATGAAGTCCGCGCCTTGTGCGAGCTCCTGGAACCTCTGGAGGCCGAACCTCGCTAAGAGGACGTCGTCATCGGCGATGCAAATCCAATCCGTCGTCGCGAGCTTGGCGCCCAGGTTCCTCGCCCTCAGTCTGTCGGCCGGGGTGAAGACAAACTTCGCCAAGACTGTCTTGCACAGATCCTCGACGGCCTGCCTATCTGTGGTCGACGAGTCGATGACTATCACCTCATCGAACCCCAGCGACGCGGCCTGAGGAAGAGTCTGCTTGAGGTGGTCGAGCTTGTCCTTCGTCGGGATGATGAGCGCGACCGTCTTCCGCTCCGTGGTCATCTCCAATTGGCTCCGGGGTTAGAGGGCCGAAGGGTTTGAAATACCTTGGTCTCAGATATCCCGCCATCGCATGGACGAGATCAGGGTCAGGCTGGGGGTCGTGGAGGGTGGCACTCATTCTCTCTACGACGAGCTCATAGAAGCGCCCCCCGAAGGGGTCGTCTACACGACCGAGGGCCGCGCTGGTCCCGATGGCGGTCGCTCGGACCGAGGAGGCTTCGGCCGCGGCCTGCGCAGGAACGGGTTGGTGAGAGCGTTCTCGGACCCGATATTCGCTCGTGCGCTCCCGGACAAGGGCGGCTCACCTCACGGGCTCTCCTACCGATTGAGCAGGTCGATGATGAGGCTCGCGGGCGGCAAGATGAACCCAGATGCCAAGGGGTTCGACGTGTTCCACTCGGCCGGGCATGGCATGGTCGAGAATACTCCCTGGATAGCCGAGAACGACATCCATTGGGTCGCGGATTTCGAGCATGTGGCCTCCCTGTTCGGATACTACGGTGACTGGAGAAAGAGGATCTATAAGAGAGGACCCAGAAGAGTCCTCGTGAAGCAGTTCTCTTCCCGATTCTGCAAGAGGCTCCTGCCATGGACAGACGCTGCGAGGCAGACTCTCGAGCACTGCGTTCCAGGGCCGGAGATACAGGAGAAGACCGAGGTACTCAGGCTCGCGATCAGGCCGGCCGGAAAGAGGCCGGCCAATCTACTGTCTCACGAGAAGGTGAGGATACTGTTCGTCGGGAGCATGAACTTCAGGGGAGAGTTCTGGTCGAAGGGCGGGTTCGAGGTGCTCGAGAGCTACCGCCTGCTCCGGGAAAGGCTTGGCGATGCGGTCGAGCTCGTATTCAGGTGCTGGATCCCGGAGGAGCTAAAGAAGAAATATGCCGACATGCCCGGCATTGAGACCGTCTGCGATATCCTTCCGAGAGAGCAGCTTGATCGCCTGTTCTGGGGCTCGGACATCTTCCTCTTTCCGTCTCACAACACGCCCGGGCTGGCGTTCCTCGAAGCCATGAGGTTCGGCCTTCCGGTCGTTGGCAAAGACATCTGGGCCAACGGTGAGACGGTGGAGGACGGGGTGACAGGGTTCCTCGTCAAGCCCTCAGAGAAGGCTCCATACTACCTTCCGGGCAACGTGCCCAACTGGAGCATGGATGCTGGGCCCTTCCTGAAGTACATGCAGGTCAGGGATGACAGGGTCATCGGGGAACTCGTGGACAGGCTCTCGAAGCTGGTGGAGGACTCCACCCTTCGAAAGAGGATGGGCGAAGCAGGAAGGCGCGAGGTGGAGGAAGGACGCGCGTCGATCAAGAAGAGGAATGTCCAGCTGAGGAAGATCTACGAGGAAGCTGCGAGGAGGTAGTCAGCCTGGCGGTGGGACGGCCTTCTCGTACTCCGCAAGGACTGACTGTGCGTGCGCCACGTAAGAATTGTTCTCCACGGCGTGCGCCCTCGCCGCGCTGCCCAGCTTCATCCGAAGGCCCGGGTCGGCAGCCAGTCTGATCGCTGCCTCCGCTATCGCTTCAGGATTCGCGGGCTCCACAACCAATCCAGTGATTCCATCCCTGACGGTCTCCTTCAGCCCGCCGACGGAGGTGACTATCACAGGCTTGGCACAGGCCATGCCCTCAAGCATCGACAACGATGTCGCCTCCTCGACCCCGGCCGAGAGGATGGACGGTATCACGATCACGTCCGCCGCGGCGTAATATTGGTACACATCGCGGTGTGGGATGCTCCCGACGAACCTGACGTGGTCCTTGACCCCGCCCTCTTTGGCCGTCGTTTCAAGGTTGCTCCTTTCGGGGCCATTCCCGGCAACTATCAAGAGCGCATTTGGATTTTTTTCGAGCAACGGGCGCATCGAGAGGACGGCATATAGAACGCCGTTCTTCGGCACGAGCCTCCTTGGGCACAGGAGCACGAGGCTCTCACCCGGAATGCCGAGGCTTGACCGACACGCCCTCCTCTTCTCTTCCGTGGGCGGGACGAATTCGTCGACATCGACTGCGTTCGGGATAGCCACTACCTTCGTCGTCCTGATATCGGGGTTGGAAAGGACGTAGTCCTTTATCCTCGAGTCGACGCAGATTATTCTCGTCGCGTGCACGTAGGCCTCCTTCTCGATCTCGAGGATCATCCTGTACTCGGGGGAGCCTTCGCTGATCTCCCCGTCGCTCGCGGCCTCGCGAGCGTAGTATCCGTGGAGCGTCAGAACCACCGGGGTCTCCTTGAACCTCCCGTCCTCGCGGAGGACCATTTCTGCCATCGCATCGTGTGGATTGACCAGGTCCGCCTTGCCCGCGTTCTTCCTCAGGTTTCGTCTGAGCTGCTCGGCGAACTGCATACTATAGTGGATATACCGCTTGTCATGGCTCTTCATGAGACGCCTCCTGACCGCGCCCGGCCAGAGGTGGAGGAGCTTGAATCCGAAAGTCGCTCGTGCAGACACTATCTGTGTGCGGACCCCGAGTCCTTCGAGCCCCTTGGCCAGAAGCCGTATGTGGGTATGCTTCCCCCCGACCCCTCCGCCCTTCGCGGGGTCGTCCATCGACAGCAGGAGCACCTTCGAGGTCGCCATGGACTATACCCCTAGCTCGTGCATGCTCTTGTCGAACGCGTCGGCGACGAACCGCAGATCCTCTTCCGTGAGGTACTGGTGGCAACCGATGTACATCCCGTTCCTTCCAAGAAACTCGGCGTTCTTGAGCTTCCCCCGGTACTGTTTCTTCAGATGCGCGTAGGCAGGCTGGTGGATAGGGATGCATCCAAACAGCGGCCTCGTCTCCACGACGTTCGACTCGAGCTGGACCTGGAGCCGCTCTCGGTTGATTCTCCTCCCGTCTTTGATCACGAGCGGATATCCGAGATAGCTGACATCGTCCGAGTAGGCTGGCAGCCTGAGGACGTCGGAGTGCTTCTCGAGGAGGTCGTTCAGCATCCTCACGTTCCTCCTTCTCTTCTCCGCTATCTGGTCGGCAATCTCGATCTGCGCCCTCGCGATGGCGGCCGGGAACTCCATCGTCTTGAAGTTGAACCCGATCTCGTCGTGCAGAAACCTCGGGTCGAGGCCGCCCTTCTTCATGTTGAACTTGGGGCACTTGCCTTCCGATCGGGTGCATCTGACGCAGTCGCAGAGCCTGCCGTTTGCTTTGATCTTCCGGACCCTTCTTGCGACCTCGATATCGTTCGTCAGGAAGGCCCCGAGCTCCCCTGCCTGGATGTTGTGGGCGATGTAGAATGAGAAACTGGACGCATCCGACAAGCTTCCTGCACGCCTGCCGTTGTACGTCGACCCGTGAGCCTGGGAGGAATCTTCGAAGACCTGGAGGCCGCGCTTCTTCGCGATTCTATTGATCCTGTTCATGTCGCACACGTAGCCCATGAGGTGCACCGGGAGCAGCATATCGACATTGCTCGCATCCTTCGATCCAAGCCTCTCCTCGATGGCGTCCACTGATATGCAGAATGTGTCTGGGTCGACGTCCGCGAAGACAGGCTTCATGCCAGCTATCACAATCGAGTTCACCGTCGCGATGTATGTCAGCGGAGATGTCATTACGGCCGTAGGGGTCTTGACAGCTGAACCCTTGCTCTTCATCGCCATCAGCCCGGCAATCAAGGCTGACGTCCCCGAGTTCACTGCGACCGCGTGCTTCATGCCAACATAGTTGGCGAAGGCCGTCTCGAAGTCCCTCGTCTCTCCGCCCTCCGAGATCCTCTCGGATTCGAGGACCCTCTCCACCGCCCGCCGGATATGCGGCTCGATCCTGAATTCGCCCACCTTGACCCGGATGTTCATCTGAGTACCACGCGTTCGCGGCCTGCGGGCCGCAAGATGGGAGTGCCCATCTATAGCGGTTTCGTACAGGGGGGCCTCCTCCTAGCTAGTGGGATAGTTCTAAGGCTATGTCGCCCATACACGCGGGGAGACGGGGAAATGAAGAAAGCACTCATAACTGGCATCACGGGCCAGGACGGATCCTACCTCGCGGAGCTGCTCCTGTCGAAAGGGTACGAGGTCCACGGACTGATCCGAAGGGCTAGCACATTCAACACATCGCGACTGGACCACATCTACAGGGATTTTCACGAGGCGGACGTGCACCTGTTCTTACACTATGGGGACCTCACGGACTCCGAGCAGGTGTCGAATATCATCTACAACATCGAGCCCGATGAGGTCTACAACCTCGGGGCTCAGAGCCATGTCAGGGTCAGCTTCGACGCGCCGACATACACTGGCAACGTGACGGCCCTCGGGACGACCAGGTTGCTCGAGGTCATCCGCAGGAGCAAGCTACCCATCAGGTTCTACCAGGCCTCCAGCTCGGAGATGTTCGGGTCGGCGAAGGCCCCTCAGAGCGAGAGCACGCCCTTCCAGCCCAGGAGCCCGTACGCGTGCTCTAAGGTCTACTCGTACTGGATGGTCAACAACTACCGGGAAGGCTATGACATCCACGCGAGCAACGGAATATTGTTCAACCACGAGAGCCCCAGGCGGGGGCCGACGTTCGTGACGAAGAAGGTGACACGTGCGGTCGTCTCGATAGCCGCGAAGAAGCAGGACGTAGTGTACCTTGGCAACCTCGATGCCCATAGGGACTGGGGGTACGCCCCTGAGTACGTGGAGGCGATGTGGAAGATGCTCCAGCTGGACAAGCCGGACGACTTCGTCCTTGGGACGGGCGAGACGCACTCTGTCGGTGAGTTCGTGGAGGCGGCGTTCTCGTACGCGGGCCTGAACCCGAAGAAGCATGTCAAGATCGACAAGCGCTACTTCAGGCCAACGGAGGTGGACTACCTGGTCGCGGACGCGTCCAAGGCCAGGAAGAAGCTCGGACTCGATCTCAAAGTCAAGTTCGGTGACCTAGTCAAGATCATGGTCGACGCCGACATGCGCGCGCTCGGCGTTGAAGCGGTCGGCGAGGGCGATAAGATCCTGAAGCGGAAGTTCCCGAAGAGATGGTGGGGGGCAGACTAGAGGATGGGCTTCTGGGACGGCAAGAGGGTCTTGGTCACTGGCGGAGCGGGATTCCTGGGGTCGTTCGTGGTCGAGCGGCTCATCTCCAAGGGAGTGCGCAACAGTGACTTGAGAATCCCCAGGATCGAGGATATCGATCTCAGAAAATGGGAATCCTGCGTCAAGGTCGTGAAGGACATCGATATCGTCCTGCACATTGCTGGCAGGGGCGGCGGGATCGGGGCCAACAGGGCCGCACCGGGCGAGATGTTCTACGACAATGCGACCATGGGGATACACCTCATGGAGGCAGCGCGACAAGCGGGCGTGGAAAAGTTTGTTATGACGGGGACGATCTGCTCCTACCCGAAGTTCACGCCGGTGCCGTTCAAGGAAGGGGAGCTGTGGAACGGTTATCCCGAGGAGACGAATGCCGCCTACGGACTCTCGAAGAAGATGCTCCTGGTCCAGGGGCAGGCGTACAGACAGCAGTACGGGTTCAACTCGATCCACCTTCTGCTCGTGAACCTCTACGGACCCAGAGATGACTTCAATCCCAAAACATCTCATGTGATCCCCGCGCTCATCAAGAAGTTCGCTGACGCCAAGGCGGAGAGCAGAGACAAAGTCGAGGTCTGGGGCACGGGGAACGCGTCGAGGGAGTTCCTGTATGTCGAGGACGCCGCCGAGGGCATGTGCCTTGCGGCTGAGAAGTACGGCGGGCCTGAGCCCGCGAACCTGGGCGCGGGCTTCGAGATCAAGGTCAAGGACCTTGTCGAGCTGATTGCCAGGCTGATGGATTTCAGAGGCGAGATAGTCTGGGACAGGACCAAGCCGGACGGGCAGCCCAGGCGGATGCTCGATGTGTCGAGGGCGGAGAAGCTCTTCGGGTTCAGGGCGAGGACGAGGTTCGAGGACGGCCTCAGGAAGACGATCGACTGGTATCTGGCGAATCGGAAGTGAGACACCAGGAGGTTGGAGGCTCCTTGTCGCTCTTCATCGAGTGGTTCTGAAGAACAGCCCGCCAGAAGCTGTTAAATAGCCTTCCAGTTCCTTTCGAGGCATGCCTGAGCCGATGAGCGGAAAGACCGATGTGCGGAGGAAGGGGAGGGTCCTGTTCGTGCACCCGACCAAATCGGCCTTCATCCAATCGGACATCGACCTCCTGAGCAGGCATTTCGACCTGCGCATCGTGGACGTCGGCTCACGAACGAGAAGCTTGCGGAACATGGTCGGGGCCTTTTGGGAGCTCTTGAGAGGAGCCATGTGGGCGGATGTCGCATTCTGCTGGTTCGTGGAAAGGCACACCAAATGGGCGGTTCGGATAGCGCGTGTTCTAGGCAAACCGTCGGTGGTCGTCGTTGGCGGATATGAGGTCGCCAAGGTTCCTGAGATCGGGCACGGATCCCTGCTGGATCCAAAGAAAGCCAAGATGGTGAAGCACGTGCTTGAACGAGCTACAGTGGTCCTTGCCGTTTCGGAGTTCAGCAGACAGGAGATCCTTGCTTGTTCGAGGCCCAGGCGCGTCGAGGTTTTGCACAATGGCGTCGACGCCGAGAGGTTCAGGTCCACGCCGCCAAAAGAGGACCTTGTGGTCACCGTGGGGGCTGTCAGCAAGCGCACAGTCAGGTTGAAAGGCATCGAGACCTTCGTGGCCTCGGCGTCATCCGTTCCTGATGCCCGATTCCTTGTAGTAGGCCCATGCTCAGACGATGTCGCCGAGCAGCTCAAGCAGGGCGCTCATAAGAATGTGTCCTTCCGCGGGTTCGTGCCACACGAAGAGCTTCTCGGAATCTATGGCAAGGCGAAGGTGTATTGCCAGCTGTCAATGTACGAGAGCTTCGGAGTGGCACTCGTCGAGGCCATGAGCTGCGAGTGTGTTCCGGTGGTGACGGCATGCGGCGCGCTTCCTGAGACTGTCGGAGACTCAGGGCTCATAGTGCCCTGGGAAGACGTTCAATCCTCCTCCAGGGCGATTCAGCAGGCCCTCAGAACTCCTGACGGCAAGAAGGCAAGAGAGCGGGCCATGAACATGTTCTCGATAGAGATCAGGGAGCGGGGACTCGTCCGAATAGTCGACGGACTGATTCGCGGACAAAGCGATGGATGAGTTTCCGAGCAGAAGGACATCTTGCGTTCTTCGCGATCTCTCGTCCACGGGACAATGTATCCGACGACGGTCGAAGGTTACGGGCCGCTCCCAACACCACCGGCTCATGGGGCTGCGCCTTTTAGGAATGAGTCGATCGCCTGCGCAATCCTCGCGCTCGCTCCAGCAGGTCCGAAGACCTTTGGCCTGTAGGCCGGAGGCGAGAATCCGGCGATGGCTTCCTTGATCTTCTTAGGATCCGCACCGACGAGCACATTCCACCTCGCATTGATGGTCTCGACCCACTCGGTATTGTCCCTGAGAGTGATGCAAGGCGTCCCAAGCAGGTAAGCCTCCTTCTGGAGGCCTCCTGAGTCAGTCAGGACACGAGCTGCGTTCGAGACGAGCCAGATGGCGTCCATGTGGCCCAGGGGCTTGGTCGTGATCACATTCTTGGGGATCGTTTTGCCAAGGTCGTAGTCCTCTAGCAGCTTCGCTGTCCGTGGATGAACGGAGAACACCGTGGTGACGCCCGAGTCGCCTACGGCCTTCAAGATCCCCTCTAGGTTCTTCTTCACATCCGTGTTCGAAGGACGATGGACCGTCAGGAATTGATACTCACCCTTCTTCAGCTTGAAGTGCTCGAGGATCTTCGAGTGCTTGTCCGCTGCCTTCTTGCTCTCCTCCAGGGCGTCGACCATGACATCGCCGACGACGTGGACGCCTTCCGTGATGCCCTCACGCTTGAGATTGTCCTTCGACACGTCGGTGGGGCAGAAAAGCAGCTTGGAGAGATGATCCGTCAGGACGCGGTTGAGCTCCTCTGGCATGCTCGTGTCATAGCTCCTCAGACCAGCCTCCACGTGAGCCACCGGGATGTTGAGTTTCGCGGCTGCCAGAGCGCCTGCGAGGGTCGAGTTGGTGTCCCCGAAGACGACGGCTAGTGCCGGTTGCTCGGCAATCAGGACCTTCTCGAGGGCTATGAGCATCTTGCCCGTTTGTTCGCCGTGGTCCGCCGAGCCTATCCCGAGGGCGTGGTCCGGCTTCGGTATCTTGAACTCAGAGAAGAAGTTACCAGCCATCTCGGCATCGTAGTGCTGGCCAGTGTCTATCAGCACTTCGCGGTGCCTCTTGCGGATCTCGCGCGAGAACGGAGCTAGTTTGATGAACTGCGGTCTTGCGCCCACGATCGATGCGATCTTCATGTGCTTCCGACCTAGATAAGTGGCTTCCACCACTGCTGGTTCGCGAGATACCAGTCTACGGTCTTCTTGAGCCCATCCTCGAACTTGATCTTTGGCTTCCAGCCCATCTTCCTGATTTGGTCCCAGTTGAGGGAATACCTGAAGTCGTGTCCAGGCCTGTCATCGACATACTTGATCAGGCTTTCGGGCTTCTTCATGTGCTTGAGGATGAGTTTCGCGACATCGATGTTCGGGACCTCGTTGCCGGAGCCGATGTTGATTATGTCACCCGGTTTCCCCTTGTTGAGCACGAGGTCGATCGCTCGGCAATTGTCATCAACATGGAGCCAATCCCTAACGTTCGTGCCCTTGCCGTAAATCGGCAGAGGATGGTCCCTCAGAGCCTTTATGATCAGGACCGGAACGAGTTTCTCAGGGTACTGGAACGGACCGTAGTTGTTCGACGACCGAGTGACCGTGACATTGAGGCCGTATGTGCGTACGTACGACCTCGCAAGGAGCTCGCCGCCTGCCTTGCTCGCCGAGTAGGGCGAGGACGGGTCGAGTATGTTCTCCTCGGAAAACGAGCCGGAGACGGTGGAGCCGTAGACCTCGTCCGTAGATATCTGGATAAACTTCTTCACGTCGCTCTTCCTTGCTTCCTCGAGCAAGGTGAAGACTCCAAGAACATCCGTCCTTACGAAGTCCTCGGGCGATGTTATGCTCCTGTCGACGTGGCTCTCGGCCGCGAAGTTGATGACGGAGTCGCATCCAGGAATCACATTGTGGACGACCTCCTTGTCGCAGATGTCCCCTTTGACGAAAGTGATCTTGTCCTTGACCTTTTCCAGGTTCTCCAACCTGCCTGCGTATGTGAGCTTGTCCAGGACGACTATCTCGATGCCGGGGTGCTGCTTCAGCATGTGCCTCACGAAGTTGCAGCCGATGAACCCGGCGCCGCCGGTAATCAGACATCGCATCAGTAGGTCCTCCGCTATCAGCAGTCGCAATCGGGTGCCAGGAGAAAAAGCTTCGCCATTGCCATGCACGGCCCATGCAATTCTCGCATCGGGTGTGCGCGGACCTGGTGTGTAATAACCAAAATGTATTATACTAAAATGTATTATACCATTTAGTATAGCACGGAAACGCAGGCTGCAGGTAACAGACATAACCGCATTCTGAGGAGCGCTATCCGGGGGCATGCTCGAGATGGATAACCCGTTCAAGTTCGGCGGATTGGTGACAGGCAAGGACTTTGCGGACAGAGAGAACGAGATGGATGAGATCCTGAGGGAGGTCCGCAGCGGCACGAACATCGTGATGTTCTCCCCCAGGCGCATGGGCAAATCCTCGCTCATGGCCGAGCTCATGCACAGGCACGGGGCGGAGTTCCTGTTCGTCTACGTCGATCTGTACGGCATCACGACCAAGACGCGCATGGTCGAGGTGTTCATGTCCGCCTTGGTGAGCTCCGTCTATGGCACCGTCAAGAAGGTCGCCGCTGGGATCAAGGATGTCATCAAGGGCTCCAGGCTCAGGCTGGTGATAAACGAGAAGGGCGAGCCCGGCGTGGAGTTCTCGGTCGGCGAGCCGAGCGTCCCGGAGATCCAGGACATGCTCGACATCCCCGAGGAGATCGCGAGGAAGAGGGGGAAACGCATCGTGATCGTGTTCGACGAGTTCCAGGAGATAGGTTCCCTGGACGGGGTGTCGCTGCTCAAGGCCATGAGGTCGAGGATCCAGGCTCACAGACATGTGTCGTACATCTTCGCCGGGAGCAAGAGACACATGCTCATGAGCATCTTCGAGGAGCGGGAAGGGGCATTCTTCAAGTCTGCCAAGCCTCTGGAACTGGGGCCGATTCCGAGGGCCGATTTCGAGAGATTCCTGGTGGACAGGTTCTCTGCTGCGGGCGGCCGCCTTGAACATGAGGCTGCACGTGCGATTGTCGAAACAGGCGGAGGCAACTCATATTATGTCCAGCAGATCGCTCACGAGCTGTTCAACATATCGACCCGGCCAAAATGGCCAGGGGACGTCGAGTCGGCTGTCGCCACTACGCTCGCCCATCAGTCGCCAGCATTCCAATTCCTCTGGGACTCGATCAAGAGCCGGACCCAGCGGCGGTACCTCATGGCGGTAGCCCGTGAAGGCAAGACAATGTCTCGGTCGGCGTTGATCGAGAGGTACGGTCTCAGATCTGCATCTCATGTACAGAGAGCGATTAAGCAGCTAGATGCGCGAGGCATCACGGAGGGCGGTGTCATCGTCGACCCGATGTTGGCGCTTTGGCTGAGGGGACTAACAGAGCGCAAGTCCTAGCGTGCGTGATGATGCCCTAAGGTTTCCTGCGCCAAAAATACCCTATTCCAGGATCGTTCCACTCGAGCCTGTACTCGTCCGGGGTCTTGTAGTTGTACAGCTCGGTAGGCGTGTTCACGACCCAGATGTCGTTGTCGTCCAGGGGCGTGAAGCCGTGGTACACGAACGGTGGGATCTTGATGAATCTCGGTTCCTTCTCCCAGACCTCGATCTCCTGGACGATACCCTTGGTCTTCGAGTTCTCCCTGGCGTCGTACAGCGCGATGAGGGCATTGCCTCTGATAGGAACAAAGTGGTCCCACTGGAGCTTGTGGTAGTGCCAGCCCTTGACGACGCCCGGTTTGCACGTGGTCATGTAGGTCTGGCCGAACTTCTGGAACTCCGGCCAATCGCTCCTGAAGATCTCCATGAGCCATCCGCGATCGTCAACGATCCTCCTGAGGGGCTTGACGACCACTCCATCGATGGAACCCAACATCATCGTCATGTCGACCGCCAAGAAAAGGCTCAGGACATATTAACTTGTCTCAGAGGGTCTCGATGCCGTCCAGACAGGCTGATGGTGCACAGGTGGGATAAAAAGCCTTCAACGGTCCTCGGCTGGTCAAAAACGCCCCTTCAGCAAACCTTGATATAGCCTCCAAACCAAAAGTCAGTCATCAGTGAAGGGCATGGTCTCACATGGCATCTGCATATTGCTCCTAGGAGTCGCGTCATGCGCTCTTATCGTTTCATCTCTAACGGTATCGATCAGGAGCAATGACGTCTCGGTCATTCCCGAAAGCGACGTTCAAGCCGATACATCGGGGATAACGGTGACGATCTTCGAGCTCAGTGAAGGCGTCTCGCAGTACAACTTCACGCTGTCCCAGCTTGTTTCCACTGGTGGTTCGTTCAGGACGCCAGCGCTCTACAACGAGACTTACACAGTGTCTTCCGACGGAAACAACATAACGATTGGGTGCTGCCATTTCCCCCCGTTCAACCGCACGGGAGTCTCGACCGGTAATAACATCGTAGCCGTCAGGATGAACGGAGTTTCCGGACACCCGTCGGGACTCTGGGCATCTGTCGTTGTGAGCTATTCTCTCGGATATGGCGGGATCGCCGAGTCCCGGTTCAACGCGCTCGGACCGGCTGATCAGCTCGGTCCTTATGATGATTACCTGAGCACCTTCATGGGTGACTTCACGAGCGAGATCGTCCTTGGATTCGCGGAGGCTACCCCTGCGATCACAGCGACTCTGGACTTCGACCCTGACACAGTCAACCTAGCGAGTAAGGGCAAGTGGGTCGTCGCGTACATCGAGCTCCCGGACGGATACAATGTGGGAGATGTCGTTGTGGCGAGCCTGGTACTGAACGACGCCGTCCCGGCTGACTTGTCGCACAAGGCGACCGTCGGCGATGCGGACAGGGACGGCGTCCCGGACCTGATGGTCAAGTTCAGCAGAGAGGCTTTGCAGCAGCATCTGGTCGTCGGCCCGGACCAGAGAGTGGTCGTTTCAGGGGCTCTGTCGAACGGCACGATGTTCGCGAGCTGCGACATGATCAAGGTCATCGACGGCGGGGCGAAGGGATAGACGGGAGTCCCTGCGGTCCCAAGCCACGAAAACAATAATAAACCGGCAACGCCTCAATGCCTTGCCTCAGGGAAACTGGTTTTCATGGCGGACAAGAAGAAGCTGCTAGTGATTGGTGCGTCGGGACTCTTGGGTTCCAGATTGATGCAGCAAGCCGGTGCGAAGTACGCCGCACAGGGCACTTACAACCCAGAGGTGGATGGGAAGTCGTTTTGGCGTCTCGAACCACTGGACATCGGCTCCAAGGACGAGGTGAAGAAGCTCTTCGAGAAGGTGAAGCCCGAGGTCACCATCCTTTGCGCCGCGATGACGAACGTGGACGCGTGCGAGACGAAGCCCTTGATAGCCAACAGGGTGAACGCAACGGGCCCTGAGCTCGTGGCGCGGTCATGCAGGAAGATGGATGTAAGATTGGTTCATGTGTCCACGGATTACGTGTTCGACGGTCGGAAGACGAGGAAGTACACTGAGGAGGACGTCCCAAGGCCGATCTCAGTGTACGGTTCCAGCAAGCTCTCGGGCGAGAGGTCTGTGTTGTCCACCCTGCCCGAGGCGGTCGTTGCGAGGCCCGCGGTCTTGTACGGTTGGAGCCCGCTGGAGGACAAGGACAACTTCGTGACATGGGTCCTGAAGAAGCTCCGGAAGGGCGAGAAGGTCACGATGTTCGAGGACCAGCGGATATCCCCGACTTTCGCGGACGACCTCGCGAGGACGCTGCTGGATCTTGCGAGTATGGATGTCAAGGGCATATGGCATGTTTCCGGCCCTGACTGTCTTGACAGGCCCACTTGCGGACGCATGACCGCGAAGGCGTTCGAGCTGGATGACAAGCTCGTTGTGCCAGTGCCATCATCGAGCGTGAGCCTGCCGGCCAAGAGGCCGAAGTACTCTTGTCTCGATGTGAGCAAGGTCGAGAAGCTGCTGGGAAGGAAGATGGTGTCGTTCGAGGACGGTCTCAGTTCGATGAGATCTCAGGAACCGAAGAAACGGTGATCGTCGGCCTATCTTCTCAGCCGTTCGAGGACCCAGTCGACTGCTTCCATGAATGTCTCGGTTCTGAAATCGGGTTCGTCCTTTGACTCCCGGATCTCCTTGTCGACATTGTACTGATCCCCAGGTTCTGGAACAAGCACCGCCTTCGCCCCGACCGCGTGCGCCATCTCCACGTCCAGCATACGGTCGCCTATGACGAATGATTTCGCGATGTCGAACCCGTGCTTCTCCTTGGCCCGGAGGAGCATTCCGGGCTTGGGCTTCCTGCAGCTGCAGCCCTCATCGGGCCGGTGCGGGCAGTAGAAGATGTCGTCCAGCTTTGCCCCGTGCGCGGCCAATATCTGTCTGAGCCGGTCGTGCATGGCGTGGAGCCCCTCTTCCGTGAAATAGCCTCTTCCTACGCCCGATTGGTTGGTCACGACGACTACGGGAATGTCCGCCTCGTTCAGCTTCTTGATCCCGTCCGTGACCGTGGGTATGAGATCGATGTCCGCCGGGTCGGACATGTAGTGCTTGTCGAAGCACATGGTCCCGTCCCGGTCGACGAAAACGGCGAACTTGGCGCTGCTTGGCATCTCTACCTCAGGGCCCCTTCTGGCCAGCGCAGTCCGGAGAGTCGCGGAGTATCAGCGAGAGCATGTGTTCTATCACCAGGTGGATGTCCTCTATCTGCTGCATCGTGTGGTTCGGGACGACATAGCATATCTTGGCCAGCTGCGCCATCTTGCCGCCGTCGAAGCCTGTGAGGCCGATCGTCAGCGCTCCCTCATCGTTCGCGTAGTGAAGTGCCTTGAGCACGTTTGATGAGTTGCCGGAGCCGCTGAAGCCTATGACCACATCCCCTTTCTCGAGATGGTTCCTGAGCTGCTCGACGAAGATGTCGTCATACGAGGAGTCGTTCGCCCACGCGAGCATCGCGGGGATGTTGTCCGTGAGGGCCACCGCCTTGAATCGACGTGCGTCTTTTCTGTTGGATCCCTTGTTCAGGTCGGATGCCATGTGGGATGCGGTTGAGGCGCTCCCGCCGTTGCCGCAGATGTAGACGCGCTTTCCCGAGTCCCTTGCCTTGACTAGGGCGGAGACGATCTCCTCCGCCTTGAACGGCAGGTCCTTCTCCATGTGCTCCAGGGTCTTGGCCACCTCGTCCAGGTACTTGACAGATCGAGAGTTCACATCGCCCATCAGAAATCATCTCCGACGTAGATTATCTTGGAGCCCTGAGGCTCTACCTTGAACTCCAGGTCCTTCATGCCCGTGAGCGCGTTCCTCACGGACCAGTGGCTCTCGGGCGGGACGAAGAGCACCAGAAATCCCCCGC
>JAHIZT010000069.1 GCA_018814355.1 Candidatus Thermoplasmatota archaeon
GTCAACATCGGAGGTGTGGTCAAGGTCCCGGAGGTCACGGAGTACGCCAAGACGCTCCCGAACGTGGTCTACGCCGAAAACAACCTGTACACCTGTTCCCAGGACACTCAAGAGAAGATCAAGGAGAAGGTCAAGGAGCTGAAGCTCAACAGGGTCGTGGTCGCGAGCTGCACCCCGAGGACGCACGAGCCGCTGTTCCAGAACACCATACGAGAGGCGGGCCTCAACCCATACCTGTTCGAGATGGCCAACATAAGGGACCAGTGCTCGTGGATACACATGCACGAGCCAAAGGCCGCGACGAAGAAGGCGAAGGACCTCGTGCGCATGGCTGTGGCGAAGTCCAGACTTCTGGAGCCGCTCGAGAACCTCGAGCTCAAGGTCAACCCGGCGGCGTTAGTGGTCGGCGGGGGCGTGGTGGGCATGACCGCGGCGCTCGAACTGGCAAAGCAGGGCTTCAAAGTCCACCTGGTCGAGAAGGAGAAGGAGCTTGGCGGGAACACCAAGAAGCTCTACTACCTCCCGACAGGCGACGATCCGGTCGCGTTCGCGAAAAAGCTCGACGCGGAGGTCTCCAAGAACCCGAACATTACCGTCTACACGAATGCGAAGATCAAGATGATCGACGGGTATGTGGGCAACTTCAAGACCACGCTCGAGTCTGGCGAGACCATGGAGCACGGGGCAGTCATACTTGCCATCGGAGGTCAGGAGTACAAGCCGACGGGAGAGTTCCTGTACGGCAAGAACAAGAACGTCATCACTCTGCTCGAGCTCAAGGAGAAGCTGCACAAGGGCGAGGCGAAGGGCGGCGAGTACGTGTTCATCCAGTGCGTAGGCTCCAGAGAGGAGGGGCACCCGAACTGCTCCAGGGTCTGCTGCACGGGCACGATGACCGCAGCAATCGAGATCAAGAAGAAGGATCCTAATGCGAAGGTCTTCGTTCTGTACAGGGACATCAGGACCTATGGGTTCAGGGAGAAATACTATAAGGAGGCCGGCCGGCTGGGCGTGACCTTCATCAGGTTCGAGGACAAGGAGAAGCCAAAGGTCGATGAGAAGGGCGGCAAGCTCGAGGTCAAAGTGAAGGACGAGGACACTGGCAAGGAGATCACCTTGAGACCAGACTATCTCGTCCTAGCGAGCGGCACGAGGGCACAGCCGGACGCCGGGTCTTTGGCCCCGATGTGCAAGGTGCCTCAGACGAAGGAAGGATTCTTCCTCGAGGCGCACATGAAGCTCAGGCCTGTGGACTTCGCGACCGAAGGCATATACGTGGCAGGCCTTGCCCATAGCCCCAAGTTCGTGGACGAGAGCATCGCCCAGGCGCTGGCGGCTGTCTCGAGGGCGACGACGATCCTGTCCAAGACGACGCTGGAGGCCGAGGGCATCGTCGCCAGAATAGAAGAGACCCTGTGCGACGGCTGCGCCATCTGTGTCCCGACCTGCGAGTACAAGGCATTGGATGTGGTGGCCGACAAGAAGGACCCGAAGAAGAAGATCGTCGAGGTCAATGTCGGTCTATGCAAGGGTTGCGGTGCGTGCGTGGGCTCGTGCCCTGCTGGGGCGCTGACGCAGATGGGCTACAGTGACTCCCAGATCTACGCCATGATCGATGCGATGTTTGAAGAAGAGAAACCGAAACAGGAGGTGAAGCAATGAGCACGGATGCCACGCACCATGCCGGCACGCACAGCGCTGAGGGCGAGAAGCCTTTCGAACCGAAGCTGCTTGTGTTCTGCTGCAACTGGTGCTCGTACGCGGGCGCGGACCTGGCTGGAGTCAGCAGGCTGCAGATGCCGCCATACTTCAGGACCATCAGGGTCATGTGCTCCGCCAGAGTGGACCCGGAATTCGTCCTGAGGGCCTTCGAGAGGGGAGCGGACGGCGTGCTCGTGGCGGGCTGCCACCCGGCGGACTGCCACTACATAGGCGGGAACTACAGGACCCGCAGGAGGATAGCCCTCCTGAAGATGCTCATCCAGCAGTTCGGGTACGACCCCGACAGGCTGAGGCTCGAGTGGGTCTCCGCAGGCGAGGGTGAGAAGTTCCAGAAGACCATCGTCGAGTTCACGAACACCATCAAGGAACTTGGTGTTTCACCTTTGAGAGGTGGTGAATGAGGATGTCACTCAGGGAGGCCAGGATACGAGCGGCACTGAGGACGGTCGAGGGCGAGAGGGTCAGGTGGCTCCTAGGAAAGAAAGGCGCCCTGCTCACCTCGGGAAACGTTTTCGGCGAGGCCATCTCGGAGCCGAGGTACGATGTCATCGTGCAGAAGGCTGCGGGCGTGGAGCTGGAGAGGAACCTCCTGCTCCAGGAGATGGAGGCTGGGCCGAGGACCGTGCACGAGCTGCACGATGCCACGGGCATCGCGAAGCCACAGATCGTGAAGCACGTGATCGCCCTCAAGAGATGGAGACTGGTCGAGCAGGCAGGCATGAAGGGCCAGTCGCCGCAGTACATGGCATCCCCGAAGAAGGGACAGCCTGAGAAGGGAGAGGTGAACTAACATGGCAGAGAAGATCAAGATCGCACAGTACTGGGGAGCGGGCTGCGGAGGCTGCGACGTCGCGCTCCTGGACATAGACGCGAAGATACTGGATGTCCATGCCATCGCAGAAGTGGTATTCTGGCCCATCGGATTCGATGGGAAGATCAAGGACATCGAGGCGATGCCGGACAAGAGCATCACAGTCAGCTTCTACAACGGCGCCATAAGGAACAGCGAGAACGAGCACATCGCCAAGATGCTGCGCCAGAAGTCGGTCGTGATGATCTCCTTCGGGTCGTGCGCATGCTTTGGCGGAACGCCCGGGCTCGCGAATGTAACGAACAAGAGGGAAATATTCGAGACCGTGTACAAGAACACGCAATCGACCGACAACCCGAACTTCGTTACTCCACAGCCGCACACGAAGGTCAAGGAGGGAGAGCTGGAACTGCCGGAGTTCTACGACTCTGTCAAGACTCTCGACGAGGTAGTCGACGTGGACTACTTCATGCCAGGCTGCCCGCCCACGGTCAACCTGATCGCGATGGCGGTAGACGCGGTCGCGCAGTACGTGACCAAGGGCACCCCGTTGCCTCCGAAGGGCACAATCATCGCGAGCGACAAGTCGCTCTGCGACGAGTGCAATAGGGAGAGGGTCGAGAAGGGCAGGAGGATCGAGAAGATCTACCAGGCATACGAGATCAAGCCCGACCCGAAGAAGTGTCTCCTAGACCAAGGCTTGATATGCATCGGGCCGGCGACGAGGGCCGGCTGCGGCGCGATGTGCCCCAACGCCCAGATGCCCTGCAGGGGCTGCATGGGCCCGACCAGGGGAGTCCAGGAGCAAGGGGCGAGCATGCTGAGCGCGCTGTCGTCCCTCCTGAACATCACGGACAAGGAGTCGTCGCTGAGCGAGGATCAGATCATGGAGCTCATGCTGCAGGTCAAGGACCCGCTCGGGACGTTCTACGCGTTCACGCTGCCGAAGTCCATGTTGAAGAGGATTGTGACCGAGAAGAAGAGGAAGACGGTGAGCTAAATGGCCGGACCTATCATCAATGACGCAACGACGAAAACGAAGGAACGGAAGATTACCATAGATCCTATCACGAGGCTCGAGGGCCATGGCAAGATCGAGATATTCCTCGACGCTGCGGGGGATGTGGAGAACGCATACCTGCAGGTACCTGAGCTAAGAGGTTTCGAGAGGTTCTGCATAGGCAGGCATGTCATGGAGCTACCAGTCCTGACCAACAGGCTATGCGGCGTCTGCCCGGCGGCACACCACCTCGCGAGCACTAAGACACTCGATGCGGTCTTCAGCGCGACGCCTACTCCCACAGCGATCAAGCTGAGGGAGCTGTTCTACATGGGGCAGTACACCCACAGCCACATAGCGCACTTCTACGCCCTCGCGGCTCCGGACTTCGTCCTCGGGCCATCCGCGCCAGCGATGAAGAGGAACGTCCTTGGAGTAGTGGACGCGGTAGGCGTACCGATCGGAGCCGAAGTCATCAAGCACAGGTCCTACGGACAGAAGGTGCAGGAGATCGTCGGCGGCAGGGCGACGCACCCGGTGTTCGGCTTGCCTGGAGGTGTGTCGAAGCAGATCAGCGAGGAGGAGCGCATGCAGATGGAGACCATGGCGAAGTCCTGCGTGGAGTTCGGCAAGTTCACCGTGAAGCTCTTCCATGATATCGTGCTGGCCAACAAGGATTACATGGACCTCGTGCTGAACCAGGATGCGTACTACCTCAACTCGTACTACATGGGCATGGTCGACAAGAACAACAAGACGAACTTCTACGACGGCGACATACGTGTCGTGGACCAGACCGGCAAGGAGGTACTGAAGTTCAAGCCTAACGAGTACCTCGACGTCATAGCCGAGCACGTCGAGCCCTGGACCTACATGAAGATGCCCTACCTGAAGAAGATCGGATGGAAGGGCTTCGTGACGGGCCCGGACAGCGGCATATACAGGGTGGGCCCCCTGGGAAGGATTAACGTCTGCAGCGGCTACACGACACCGCTTGCGCAGAAGGAGTACGAGTTCCTCGCGAAGACCGTGAAGGACCTGGGGGTCACCGGGCCGGTGAACCACACTCTGGCGTACCACTGGGCTAGGGTCATAGA
>JAHIZT010000070.1 GCA_018814355.1 Candidatus Thermoplasmatota archaeon
GGACCTCGCGTCCTGCCAGTCCAGCGTGCGCGTGAGGAACAGGAGCACTGCTGCCGCGAGGGCCACGATCGTGGCGCTCATGAAACCCGGCTCAAACCCGAAGATCTCGCCTATTGTCGCGCCCGCAACCCAGAGGACGACCGTGGGGACGAATATGCCCATGGTCTTCTTCTCTCCCGAGGTGAGCGCGCCCATTTCTCTGAGCTCTGTCTTGATTGGCCCTATGTCGAGCGTCTTGGTCTTCACCGGAAAGATCCTCTGGAGGACGTACCACGAGAGGACGAGCAACATCATGCTCGTCGGGAAGCCGATCTTCATCCAGTCGACGAACGTCCAGGTCGTCTGCTGGGCTATGAGGGCGGACGCGACCGCATTCGGTGCGGAGCCCGTGACCGTCGCCATTCCCCCGATCGCAGAGCCGACTCCGATGCCTATCAGGAAGAGTACCGAGAGCCTGCCCTTCTCCTCTGTCACACGCGCCGCAATCCCGACTACCACGGGTATCAGGAGCGCCACCGTGGCGGTGTTGGATATCCACATGGAGAGCACCGCGGCCACGAGCATGAAGGATAGAAGAACCTTCGGGATGTCCCCGCCGAATTTCGATACGACATAGTATGCGAGCCTCCTGTCGACTCCGTGCTTCCGGAACGCCGCTGCGAGTATGAGGCCGCCCATGAGCAAGAAGACCACTGGATCCGCGAAGGGCATGAGCGCATCGCTCGGCACAGGGAATATGCCGTAGAATGTGAGCAGAACCGGGACGAGAAGCGCGGTCACGGGGAGCGGGAGCCCTCCCAACGTCCAGAGGAGAGAGACGCAGACGAAGGTGGCGAGGGCGTGCTGGATCTTCGGGTCGAGGTCGAGCGGGAGCACGGTGATGAGCGCGAGCACCGCGAACGGAAGTGTGACCTTGATGGACCTCTGAATGGTGCTTGGCAGCTTCGCGAAGAACTTGAAGAAGGTGGGTGACAGCTCGATGATTTCTCGACCGAGCCGGTCGATCTGCTTGAGCGGCATCGGCCGTCTCCTCGACTCGCTGCTCATGGCCGCCCCGTTAATCGCGTCCACATTATATCAAACCCTTGCAAGCTCGCAGGGCCCCAATCGAAAGAATCATGCTCGTCGAACGCGTACGATTGTGGGACCACGAGGTGTCGACCATGTTCAAGAAGAAAGCCACCAAGGCGAAGGCGGAGAGTCCACTGCGCACGAGCAAGAAGCCGTAGGAAGAAGGGAATGGCGCCTTTTGCACCATGGCAACGATGGGTATGAAATCCCATCATTCCATACCTGCGGCCAAAGCATTTGGTCTCAATGACCTGCGGATTCAGGATCAATATCCGGGCCCTCCCAGAACATCATGAAGACAGAAGCGCGGAAGTCCCCTATCATCGACCTGAAAAGCCTCTAAGGCAAGCATTCGATTCGAACCGTTAGGTCTTGCGAGGAGATGATGAACGAGCATGTTTGTCGCAATGTCTTAATACAGACCATGTCTCTGGTTTGCGTGCGTTTGGAGGAATGAAAGATGGCCGATGGCGGAAAGCCGAAAAGGAGGCTCACCAGAGCCTTCGGGATACCCGTGGGAGATGACCAGAACAGCCAGACTGCTGGAGAGCGAGGCCCAGTCCTTCTCCAAGATGTTCACTTGTTAGAGAAGTTGGGTCACTTCGACCGTGAACGAATTCCGGAACGAGTCGTGCATGCGAAAGGCGCAGGTGCAGGAGGATACTTCGAGGTCACAGCCGATGTCACCAAGTACACCAAGGCGAAGTTCCTGTCCGAGATCGGAAAGCGGACGGAGGTGTTTGTGCGGTTCTCCACCGTTGGAGGAGAGAAGGGGTCAGCGGATTCCGAGCGCGATCCACGAGGGTTTGCCGTCAAGTTCTACACCGAAGAGGGCAACTATGACCTCGTAGGGAACAACACACCAGTCTTCTTCATCCGTGACCCGATGAAGTTCCCGGACTTCATACACACTCAGAAACGGAATCCAGCCACGAATCTAAAGAATCCTGACATGTTCTGGGACTTCCTGTCCCTTACCCCTGAGTCGATTCACCAGGTCACGATATTGTTCTCTGATCGTGGTACTCCCGCAACCTACCGACACATGAACGGGTACAGCAGTCATACCTATAAGTGGTACAACGAGAAAGGAGACTACTTCTGGGTACAATACCACTTCAAGACGGACCAGGGCATAAAGAACCTCACAAGAGAGGAAGCCGAGGTGATGCGTGGCAGAGACCCCGATCATGCGACAAGGGATTTTCATGAGGCAATCGAACGAGGAGAGTATCCTTCGTGGACTCTGGAGATGCAGATAATGACTCCCGAACAGGCGAAGGACTATCGATTTGACATCCTCGACATCACGAAAGTGTGGCCCCATGGAGATTTCCCGCCGATCAAGGTTGGCAAACTGGTATTGAATCGCAATCCAGCGAACTATTTCGCGGAGGTTGAGCAAGCGGCCTTCTCTCCGAGCAACCTGGTTCCTGGCATCGCGGCATCCCCGGACAAGATGCTCCAGGCCCGTCTGTTCTCATATCACGATACGCACCTTCACAGGCTGGGACCCAA
>JAHIZT010000071.1 GCA_018814355.1 Candidatus Thermoplasmatota archaeon
GATGAACATGCTTCCGTTGTAGTTCGACATCAGCGTTCTGTCGGCCGTCAGGACGATTCTGTGTCCCATTGACATGTCCCCCCATGACCTCCTCAACTTACCTTGCTAGGAGCTTTTTGTTGTTTCAATGACCCCCCACGGTGTGAATCCAATCTTGCATCAATCTGAATTCCCGTTGCAGAGTGAGAGAAGTCCGGATTGGCGGATAGTCTGGACGACCCTATCTACAGCTCGTTCAATATCCTTTTCATTCTTTGCCCCCGTGATCACCATCTTCCCAGAGCCGAACAAGAGGCAGACAACCTTGGGATCTCTCACTCTATAGACAAGGCCTGGAAATTGTTCTGGCTCATACTCTATATCTTCAAGGCCCAAGGATATTGTCAGATTTACCAGATTCAAAGCGCAGCCGACATCGTATATTGCGACCATATTTTGCACGGTGAACTCGGGATCTGGATTGACGGGGATGCCTGATTTATTCAGAAGCTCAGCGACCTTTCGTATTGCTCTTCGGACTTCTTCTAGACTCTTACCGCCAGTGCAATTAGCCTTCCCGCTTCTGAAAAGGAGAATTGCAGTCTTCGGGTCGCTGATCCGATAAATAAGGCCAGGGAAGCTCTCAGGATCGTATTCTGACCCTGTGAGTTTCTCGGCGACTGTGTCAAGATCAAGTTCTTTCGCGAATTGCGTCGAAGCCACAATATTCTCTACTCGTGGTTTGATTTCGATTGCATTCATGAATCTCAGGAGATTATCGATGGTGCGACGAAATAGTTTTGTGAAAACTCTTATCGTTGGAAGCCAACGCGGTCATATTTGACCTTCCGCACTCTGGCTCTTTCTTCGCCTTGAGTCTTCAATCGTGAAGAGCTACATTTCCCAGGTCCAAGACAAGACATCGAGACAAATCCTGAATGCCGCATGGAGCTGGATTGAAACAGCAGCTGGAGAAGTTTCCAGCATTCTTTTCGCGGAGCCGATCATTCGAATCCCTTCGAACCCAAGCATTGTTGCCAGTAGATATCTGGTCAATATCTCAACGGAAGCACACTCTCTACTTGTTTGATGTTCGACGCTGCGACTGAATGATCAGAATCGAACTCGATGGGTTCAAGAGGTCAATCCGATGAGGGACTGGGTTGACTCCTTTTGTCAGGAATATGCCAGACGAGTGCTCGGCCATGTGGCTGCGATCCTCCGTGACCAATCCCGACTGGAAAGACCGCACCAGCAACGGCCAAATATCCTCCAAGAACCGCAAGGTAGAAGCCAAGGTCAATTGTCCCTTTTAGGAACGCCACATCGGGTTCTCTCGGTGCAATGTAAGCACCGATGTTTGCAGCGAACAGTAGAAAACCAGCAATCTGCAAAGCCCCTGCCAGCGGACTGATGCATCCCAACACGCATCCGGCAAGAAAGATAGCCGCTCCTGTTCTGATTGCTGGGTCGCCCATACCTGTGAAAACGTTCCCAGCGTTGTAATCATGCATTGTGAGGTAATACTGAGTGAGGCACGTGCTCGTAGTAGGGACCCGCAATGGGATCGTACTCCCAGGACAACCATGTTGTTGTCGCCCAGGGTAGGAATAGGCAAGAAATGCCAAGAGCGACTCCAACGGTGGAAAGCAGATTGAACCTGAACGTTGGAGATTCGCTACTTACCGTGAACAGACGACTGACAAAGCTCATCTTCAGAACACAATCAGGCTCGTGGTCGAGGTCGTGAAGAAGCTCGACAAGAAGACCGTGGACGGCCTGACCGAGATCTGAATGACAGGAGGACTCGAACTCGAGCTCGCTCAATGCTCACACCTGAGCATTTGGCGCTCATCGCTCATGAAGTCTGCCAGGCGATGAATGACTCCGTGTAACAGACTTGAAATACTAAGAGGCTGCATAGTAATGCACCCCCCTAGACAAGACATGGTTTTAGGCATCCGTTCGGAGACGTCACTTCCATGATCTTGCCAAGAGTGTGGGAGGAGGAAATGTAGATGGAGCAAGAGTTTAGCGTCAAGCTGCCCAACAAGCCAGGAGAGATCGCTCGATTGACGGAGAAGCTGCATGAGGCAAACATAAACATAAGAGCCATTTCGACCGAGGCCCATGCCGAGGTCGCGCGCCTTGTGAGTGCGGATCCCGAGAAGACCAGGGAGACACTAGAGAAGGCGGAAATGCAGTTCTCTGTGAGGAACGTCCTCGTGGTAAAGCTGGAGGACAAGCCCGGCGAACTCGCGCGGGTCACAAGGATCTTGGCGAATGAGGGCATAAACCTCGACGCGGCATACATGTTCGACAAAGACTCGAAGCACGTCCATGTAGCGCTTGCCGTGAGCGATGAGGAAAAGGCTAGGAACGTGCTGAAGCTTTGATCAGCGCAGTCCGTCCCTTTCCATGATGAAACGCCTTTCCCCTTTTCTTTTTCTGTTCTTATCAGATTCAATCAGCCGAGATTCGACTACAAGAAGCTGATTCATGTTCTCTGTCAAGTAGAAGGAGTTTGAATCTATCCATAGACAGACAGTTTCTTGCAGCCTGAATGGGATGAATACTAGGATACGTCTTGCTTGAGGACCGTTAGGGTTCTATTCTCTACCAGTAGTATATACGCCAGCTTCAATCACCGGTATGTTCCGGGCAGAAATCTGGCTGTGTCTTTCTGTTCAAACCGCAATTGAAACCGCTTTTTCCACCATGCTTCGCTCCTTTTGTGTAGTCGCCGGGAACTCTGTCATCTATCCATAACCGTCCCCCAAATGTCACTGTGATTCTTCTCCCGGGAAATGCATCCTGGACGGCTCTATCGATGCCACTGAGAACGTCCCGAAGATCATAGGCGAGAGGCGATTCAGAGGCGTTTTCATCCGTGCACCAACGATCAAGGACATTGACACGGGATAGGACGTGCGGGTGGATTGAGTGTGACCCACAATTCTCCGTCTGCCTTTGAGTTGCCTTTCCTTAGGGTCTTTTCCCGCGTTGAAAGCCCATGTGGCCTCGAAATAGCCTTGGATTTGCCTCGTTGGGGCTCTAGGGCATATCGGAACACCTTTCGAAGGTGATAGGTCTGGAGCCAAGGCTATTCCGAAATAGGAATGCGTCTCATAGGCATAGAGCCTAGCCAACCAATCGGACTAGCAAGAGGTATATCCAACCAACCATCCAAGCCAAGAACGGGACCATCATGACCTGCCATGCTGGGATGTCCATGCCGAGAATGTGAAGGCGCTCAGACCGAGACAACGCGAATGCGTCAGGATAGGTGTTAGCTGCTTTCTTATACAGCGCCCTCATGTCCATGTTGCTTCGCACAACCAGAATCATGAATATGACATCCAGCGACAACCCAGCGATAGCTATCGTTCTAAGACCCGAGCTAGCCTGAACGAACCCTACAAGCAGAATGCTTTCAACCGTCATGGCGAGGGAGAATGCAACCCAAGTGACAGTATCCTGGGACTGAATCAATGTCGCAAGAACCTGAGCTCTATCTCCCGGTTGCAAGATCTCCTTCCCGCAGCCAGAACAGACTCCACTCTCCCTCGGGTTCTCCTGACCACAGTTGCGGCACTTCATCGCCATTTCACTCTACCCCAATTGTCCTCATTCCCTATTGCGATTGCTGATGATTTGTGGGCAATCGAGAGGGGATTGGCCGTATGGCCTTTTGCCACGCGGACGGCTGGCCCTAGACTTCGCTTCCTTTTGAGTTGAATGCCCTCTTCTGAGCAATCATGACTGCCTGCCTCACGCCTGCAGGGACCCCGGAAGGGATCTGGCGGAGGCGAAGCTTCGCCAGGATATGGTATTCCCTATTCGCTATATGGAAAGCCATTACAACCTTGCCATAGGCTTGTCGCCCCGCTCTGTTCCCGGAGGCGAGTTTTCGGGCCATCATTGGGTCCTTGAGCCCCATGCCAGTAATCATACAAACTACGGATTCTGACCGGGTCAATGACCTTTGAATCAACGCAGCGCAGCCACGGTGGAAGCCGCAGCAGATTCTGCAAAAATCCCCTCGTTGCTTGCGAGGCTTTTCACAGCGTCGAGAATCATATAGATATTGTTCCTCACCTATCCTCGTCGGCGGCTAGGGGTGTTCCACACGTACACTTCCACGATGTGTGAGTCCGAAGGGATTTGAACCCATGACCAGCCAGTAGGTCAGAACAGCTCGTCAATCAGCGAGAGATTTGGATCGGAGCTATGCCCCTTTCTGTTCCCCACCCCTCTAGGACATAAACAAGTCCCTGATCCAGCCAGTCTTTTTTTCTCCATGTCTATACCCTACACCTCCCTGTTTATGTCCCCCACCTGGGTCCGTCCAGCATCTGTTCCTTCTTCTATCGTTCCTTGTTTTTGTTCCCTTCCTGATTTGCCTCGCTCTCTTTTGAACGATAGTTGCCAATGAGCCGCCTTCTCAGCCAAGCGCTCATCCTTGCCGGCAAGTTTGCTGAGGTGGTTCTGCATAATGCCTTGAATCTCCCCAATGACCTTGTCCGTATCCATCTTGGGAGCAACGTCAATCAGGTCCATAATCAGTGATCTCGACAAGGTGACAACTCTCTCTGGAGCTTCCAGTAGAGTCAGGGATGCAAGAGCACATTCGAAGGGGAGATACGTCTCGTGCAGTTTCCTCATTCCTATTCGGGCCAGAAGCATATCCAGCTTCGTCCTGAGGTCGGCCAGCGCCTCAGGTCTGTGTTCCAGAGAATCGAGAACCTTCTGCAAATCAAATGTGTCGTCGTAGACCATGAGTCTGGGAATCGCTTGGAGACACGCGTCAAAGTCTTCTGCTTGCTCCTTTGTCAATTCTACTTTGGTCTTGCCAGGGCGCCACTTGAGGTTTGGGTTCTTCTCCGTAATCCTTTCGTACGCCGCATTGAGTTGAGCTCTCCTGAGTGATGAGAGGACGTACTCAAAGCCCTCCCTCGTCTTGTCGTATTTCTTCTCGCGTTCGAACTGAAGCCTCTCTGTCTCTCTGTCCTCTCTCGATTGTCTGCGTTTGGTTCGTTCGTTGAGGATGTATGCAACCAGCGAAGCGGCTACCGGAGGAGCAACTCCAATCAAGACTGCGACACTTATATTCCAGGCCTTGTTGCGAAACTACGCTGACCAGAACTCGGGCGTCATGGCCAGCTGAACCATGTTGAACAGGCAGTACTTCGTCCTCACCTCGTTTCTCCGCCCTCTCCTTGTCCGGCATCTCAGCCGATAGCCCAGCAGACTGTCGACCATGCTGAACACGGTCTCGACATGGCTCCGCTTCGCCGCGCTGACGGCGAAGCGGTTCGGCCAGTGGTGCGCGAAGTTCACCAGCTTCTGGTAGAACGTCTCCGGCTCCTCGTAGTCCTTGGCGTTCCTCTTGATCTTGTGGAGCGGGGTCGCCCCGTGCCGCCTGGCCACGGCCAGGCAGTCGTTTCCCATGTAGGCGGAGTCGGCGAGGCTCCTTATGGGGACGACGTTGTCCGGGAGAGCGCTCCAGACGGCCTCGAACACTTGGCTCTCGTGGACGTTCGAGTTGGTGAGCCTGAACGACAGTATGACGAACCAGTCCATTTCGATGGCCACATGCGCCTTGGTCCATCTCTCCACGGCGCGCTGAGCGTGCTTCGTCGCGCGCCAGGCACGCTTCCTGCCGCTGTAACCAGTGGCATCAGTCACGACGACGGCCTCGCGGCGGGGCAGAGGCGCGATGAGGAACTCGAAGAACCTGTCCAGGAGCGTGGACCACCTCCTGGACGAGAGCTTCCTGGCCATCGTCGAGTGGTCGGGCACATGCCCGACCGAGTAGTACACTCGGACCAAGGCCAAGACGCCCTCGGTCTCGCGGAAGGTGAGGCTGAGGAGCTGCTGGAGCATGAAGGCGATCAGCAGGGTACGTTCGTCCGTCCCTGGCCTGCCCATTCTCCTCCGCCTCTGCCAGAAGGGAAACTCGTCAGCATGCCTCCGGATGGCTTCCATGGCCAGACGGAGGCCATGGATTGCGACATCGTCGTAGCGGTCGAAGTCGACAGATATTCCCTCGATGTCGAGGGAGAAGGTGTCCATGCGCGTCTGTCCAGAAAAGCTGAATACCTCGCGTGGTAATTCCATCTCCGTGGCGACCAACCCGCTCACCTTGTATCTACTGGCGAATGGGTCGGGCCACACATTAATATTTTTGAACCAAGATAGATAACAGATGGACGCTCAGCCCATCAGAACGCCGGATTGAGTTTCGCAACAGGGCCATTCCAGAATTCCGACCAATCCATAGCGAAGGTACAGTCATATCCATCTAATAACATTACGATGGTTTTATCACCGAAGCATCTTGACGGTCGTCTCTCTGGACGAGAATCGCCTTTCCTCCTCTATGTTGAAGAAGGCCACTCACATCTCGTCTGATCGCGTTTCATCCTCTTTGTTTTTGCCTCCCGTCGTCGAC
>JAHIZT010000072.1 GCA_018814355.1 Candidatus Thermoplasmatota archaeon
CTAACTCCAATATCACCAACAATTTGGGTGGCTCCCGTGGTTGTGATTCCTGCTTTTGATAGAATCACGAAATCTCCAGCTGTTCCAAGGTTTACTGTTCCTGGACCAGCTGCCTGGGCTGGAATTGTCGAGACGGTATTGGAGATTAGTGTAACCGCTGTCTGCGCCAACGCCCTACCCTCCAGCATTGCGCCGGTATTCATCGTAATCGCCGTTTGACACAATATGATTCCCTTCATCTCAGCCGTCGTTCCAATGGTAACACCGCTGGCGACCTGCCAGAAGATGTTGGAAGCCTGTGCGCCGCCGCTCAGAGTGACGATGGCTCCGTTGGCCACGGTTAGACCTCCCGCTATCTGGAAGATCCAGACATCGCTTGCGCTGCCCGAGATAGTGACACCAGCAGCAGATATTAGGACCCCAGTGCTCCACTTGTAAAGACCAGGAGCGAGGGTCTGCCCAGTAACATCTCCGGCGTACAGTTCAGTATGATCAGGGTTCGTCCGTCCAGCTGCGTCGGTGTACGCGGTCTGCATGTCGCTTACAGCCGTAATCATTTTAGCTGGAGTTGGAGTAGCATAGTCGGCTGCATACACATTTCCAGTCACTAGAGATGATGTCGAGAATGTACCCGAGGCATCCAGTATCAATCCAAATCCAGTCATGGCTGTCGCAGCGATTGGACTGACTCCAATATCACCAACAATATGGGTGGTTCCCGTGGTTGTGATTCCTGCTTTTGATAGAATCACGAAATCGCCAGCTGTTCCAAGGTTTACTGCTCCTGGACCAGCTGCCTGGGCTGGAATTGCTGCATAGAAGCCTAGAACAGCAATCATTGAAACAACAATCAGCATGCTGAAGAACCTGAGCATTGCAGGTCGTGCTGCAGGCGCGCGCTCGCGACCGTTTACTGGCTCCTCACGAGCAGGCCAATGTCGAGCACGATCTGCCCTCTTCCCATTCCTTGCACGCGAACGCTCTCCAATCGGACCACGATCAACAACTGGTGTTGATATCGCCTTTCCTTGACTGTTTTGCATTTTCTCACATCCATAGCGTGCGAATATTCCCGCGACTATGTACTTTCCCCCCATCGTGTTTCGACATGATACCGCTATTTCAACATCATGGATGGTTTACTTCAACATCATGGATGGTTTACTTCAGCATTTGATGCAAATCTATTCGCAGTCCCCAGAGCATGGCTATCTTCTTAGCAAATGATCATCCAACCAAATCGCCACTGCCAGATGAAATCAAGAAGGCTCTGTTGCAGGACACAACCTGAACCATGCAGGACGATCCCACACGCACTCTGATGATGTGGACGCAGGACCGTACTTGAACCTCATTTCAGGAGTGTTGAGAAGGATCTGAGCTCGGCCAATGAACCCTCTGCCAACATCTTGACCCTAGCTAGCGTAAGATCCCTCACAACTTCCTCAAGAAGAGCGATTTCCTCCTTATAGATCACATGGCCAGGAGAGAAACAAACGCTGAAAATTCCTATGAGGCTGCCTGCATATTCCATCGGGATTATCACGCTCGAGTACCCTTCATGATCACAATTGCGATGACATTCTACACATTTTTCTCCGGTTCCATTGACGATGGCTGTCTTCATTGATTTTGCAACTGATTTTACGCAATTGGGTCCTTCCCCACTCCCTTCAAGTGCTATTCTCCAAGATTCGGTTCCATGCACTCCGCAATGCCCGATACATCGGGCCTCTCTGATCACGACCTGATCCTACTCGACCGTGTTGAGTGCGACGAGTTCAGGTACGCGCTCGAGGACATGCCCGATCCTAGCAGCTAGCACGCGCATCCCCACGACGTCAGCAAGAGCTGCTGCAATCGGGGTATCGTGCGCCTGAACTGCTATGCCCCTAGAAACGCCTACAATCGAACGGGAACGCGTTGACGCACAGAGCGGTTCTGTAAAGGGTTTGGGGGACAGGTGGGCAACGGGATCTGAGCGTCTCAACACTGGCTCGATTTATACGCAGGTTTTGCGCTCCATAAATCGTTTTATGCGAACTGCGAGCAGGGCAAGCCGACTTGCCCGTTTCTAGCCCCTTGTCAGCCCGCTTTGCCACGACGTCAGCAAGAGCAGGTGCAATCAAATCATCTGTGCGCCTAAGGTGACATGCCCCTACAATCGAACAGGGAGCGCGTTGTCGCGCAGAGTGGTTTGTAAAGGGTTTGTGGGGAAGACGGTGGGAGATACTTCAACTGCTGGCTAAGATTTACTCGCTTTTGAAACCGTGTTAAACAGGTTTATCAAGCGTGGGAACGTACGCACGGCCGTGGACCTTGAACCAGTCACGGACATCCCAGCCCTCAGGATGAAGGGGCGGCAGAAGTGGATATGCGTCGCGGATCTTCACCTTGGATTGGAGGTCCAGCTTAGGCGTGCTGGCTTCAACATACCTTCCCAGACGCCAAAGATGCTGTCCAGCCTCGAAGAGCTGGCATCCCTTGGCGACAACCTTCTCATCCTCGGAGATGTGAAGCACAGGATACCTTCGGTGAGCTACCGCGAGGACAGGGAGATACCGCCGTTCCTCGAGAAGCTCATGAGGGACTATGGTAGCATCATGATCGTGACGGGAAACCACGATGGTGGATTGGGTGACATTCTGCCCAAGGGAATCGACGCTGTAGCCGGACACGGAACCAGCATCGAGGGCATCGGCGCTTTTCACGGCCACATCTGGCCGTCAAAGCAGGTGATGGAGTGCGCCAAAATCGTGATGGGCCACATCCATCCGTCAGTCCTGCTCGTAGACTCTCTGGGTTCAAAGAGCAACGAGAAATGCTGGGTCCGAGGCAGACTGAGGAAGCGGCTTGTCTTGGAAAGATACGAGACCTGTCCAGCGGAACTGATCGTGGTCCCCGCATTCAACCCTCTGCTCACAGGTACTCCGATAAACCGGGCTGTCGGTTCTAGATTGGGCCCTCTCTTCAGGAACAATATCGTGAACGAGAGCACACTCAGAACGTATCTCCTGGACGGGACAAACCTCGGGCTGCCTTAGTCAAGTCCGTTCCGTCACTTCTGCGGTCTGTCGAAGAATATGCTCTTGCCAGTTGCTGACAAGGGGATCCCATGACAGATGTTGGACTTGCCGATTCCCAAGCGTTTCGCGGACAGCCCTATCCTGTACATTATCCTGTTGTCCACGTTGAGCTCCGATGCCGTCTTCGCGGCAGAGCCTAGCGCAATGCCGAGGTCGAGCAGCCGGAGAGCGCAGTTGGGACCAGTGAAGTCGCCTGTGTACGACTTGTCATTGAGCTCCTGACAGCTGGCAAATCCGCATGCTCCGCAGTTCATTCCCACACCCTTGTGCGGGAGGAGGCCGACAAGCAGGACGGCATCCGAATCGAGCACGTTCTGGCCATCCCGCTCGAAACCGGGGTTGCCTCGCTCCTTCCCGACCTTAATCATGTCAGTCCCGAGCGCGACCCTCTCAGAGTCGGAGAGCAAAGCAACTTCGATGAAATCCTTGCCAGCGGCCTTCGGTGCGGTCCTAGCAGCGACGGCCATCAGCTCCCCGACGAATCGGACTGTCTCTTTCATGGTCATGTTGGGTGAATCTCGTGCTGGTCATTTATATCCGTCGAAGACCGTCCTTGACCTACTCATGATTGAAGCAAAATCACAACATTCTAGCTTGTGAAGGGGGCGAATCTCTTCTGCCGACGAGATTGTCCTACCAGGCTCACAGGAGCAGACAACGGAGAGGCCTCCCAATCATGAGGAATCACTGAGACCATACGGGAATCCTGAAGACCAGTGTCCTTCCGTCCTTCGCCAACGGACGACGTCAGGAACATTCTCAAGGAGGCATGGGCATCGGGGTATGATGGCAATGGTAAGCAAGTTCAGGGACGAGGTTAAGCAACTCGCAACGCAACTAGGAGCGGATCTCGTTGGGATAGCTCCAGAGAACGAGTTCGCTAGTGCGCCTGCAGGACATCGCCCGCAGGACATCCTGAAGGGGGCGAGAAGCGTCGTAGTAATCGCTGTCGCACTCCCACATGCGGCTCTCGAATCCGCTCCTAGCCGCGAGTATTCAGCGAGCTACATGTCCGCCAACCATGAGCTCAATAGGATCGCGTTCAGGCTCGCGAAGTTCCTCCAGGAGAAGGGGCATCGCGCGGTCCAGGTTCCATCGTCCCCCCCGTACGACCTCAAACGTATGAGAGGCGATCTGTCACACAGACATGCGGGCGAGCTGGCAGGTCTCGGGGCGTTCGGCAAGAACAGTCTCCTCCTCTCACCGAGATATGGCGCTAGAATGCGCTTGGTCTCTGTCATCACAGATGCAAACCTCACACCTGACAAGAGGTTGCAAACCGATTTCTGCATGGATTGTGACAAATGCATCCGAGCATGTCCGGCGAAGGCCCTCAAAGGCGGTCGAATAGTTGACAAGAAGGCTTGTGACAATCAGCATCTCAGAATAGGAAAGAAGCTCGATCTGTCGGGCTGGGAACAGGTCTGCGGTGTCTGCATACGCGTCTGCCCAGTGGGCATTCATACCAAGAAGAGATAGCATCACATGACCAATGATTCCTGCGTGCTGAACCGCTCCGCCCCTCGGACCACGACAACTGCATAAACCCCTTGGGCTATCTCGTGGCCGGACGTATGGGACAGATGAGAGTCGTTCAACTAGGATGCGGAATAACAGGCCTCGTGTGCGCGGAATACCTCGAAAAGAACCCCAAGGTGGATGAGCTGGTCCTCGCCGACATGCGAACAGACGCTGCGGAAGGAATGGCTCGGCGGGTCAAGAGCGACAAGATATCGGTCGTCAAGACCGACGCCTCGGACAAGAATGCACTCAAGAAGCTACTGAGAGGAACGGACCTCGTCGTTTGCTCGATCACATCTGAGTTGCTGGGAGAGATCGGTGAGGCGGCGATTGCGAGCGGTGTGAACTATCTTGATTTCAGCTTGTCAGTGGATTTCACCAAGGGGTTCGAAGCGCTGAAAAAGAAGTGCGATAACAGTGGCATAACCTACCTCACTGCAATGGGAGCCGATCCTGGAATGTCGGACGTATTCGCCAGATACGGGTCTGACATGCTCGACAGCGCCTACGAGGCCCATGTCATGGATGGAGACAATGCAGTCGCGAAAGGATATGACTTCTTCACACTTTGGTCTCCCTTAGACATGGTCGAGGAAGCGACAACGCCTGCGGCAGTGTGCAAGGACGGCAAGATAAGCTACCTGCCACCGCTTCACAAGAAGGATATCTACGAATTCCCCCAGCCGATAGGTTCCTTACCCGTGTACAACACCACTCACGAAGAGACCTTTCTCATCCCACGATTCATCAAGGGCATAAGGAACGCGGAATTCAAGATCGCCATCGACGACGAGTTCGCTGCCAAGTGCAACATGCTTCGGAAGCTCGGGATGCACAGCAAGGAACTCGTTGATGTGAAGGGCACGATGGTCAGGCCGTTGGACGTTGTTGTCGCAACGATGCCAAGACCCGTGGAGCTTGTTGGAATGGTCAAGGGTTCCGCAGGGATCGTAGTCGAGATCCTTGGCAAGAAGGACGGCAAGAACGTCATGGCCAAGGTGTGGACCACCTTATCTCACGAAGAGGCCTACCGGATATGCAAGAGCAATGCCACTGGCTACCTGGTTGGCGCGGCAGGAGCGGTCGGGGCCGAGATGATAATCTCCGGTGAGCTCAAGGACAAGGGGCTGCTCGTACCCGAGCAGCTTCCTGCGAAGAAGTTCATCGAGAGGTTGCCCCAGAAGAAACTGGAGGCAAAGAGTAAGATCATATCTCTGGAATGAGACAAAGCCGAGCACGCTTGTGCTTCGAAGTGCGTCGCTGGTAGCTCACGAACAAGTGAGAGCCCGGGACTTCTCATACAGATCTTCTCGAGCCAAGGGGAACCGCGACGGGCGTGCTGAACCACAAGTTGATGAGGTCTGCTGGAAGCACACTTGCAGCAGCGAGATAACCCGACAACCGGGTTCTCGCAGAGGGTCAGGATACACCTGAGGGTGGAGAACACTGAGCATGCAATCTCGTGCTTCCCATCATCGACGGGATCGAGAGGTGCTTCGAAGACGGACATGGCTACCCGAGCTACTGAGACTCTTCCCGCGCGATCTCTTGTTCAGCCTGATTGAGCCGGTCGGACAAAACGAAACGCAGACGCCGCATCCTGCGCACTTGACCGGGTTATGCCGGACCTTATCCCCATCGATGGTCCACGCCTTGAAATGACATCTCTTCACGCAGAGACCGCATTGGTTGCATTCCTTCGAAGAATACACAGCTATGACATCAGCATGTCCGATTATGGCAGGATCATAACCGAACCTGGTGATGGCCGCCATAGTGTGACAGCAGCATGCGCAGCAGCTGCATATCGAACGCATCTCATGTCCGGGGGTATCATAAGCCAGATGGACGAAACCTGCCTTATGCGTCTTCCTCAGGGCATCCATGGCTTCCTCGAAAGTAGCCTTCCATCCTTCCCTCTTGGTGATGGCCAGCTCCGCCTCCTTGTCTACGCACACGCAGACATCGATGGGACCTTTGCATCCTTTTATCTTGAGCCTGCACCAGCATGGCTCAAGCGATATGAGCTTTGCCTTCTTGAGTATCTTCTCCAGCTCATGGAATCCTAGGACCTTCTGCTTCCCCTCGACGGAGATGGAAACAGGTACAGTCATCGGCTTGTACTCTGCGAGAACATCGTTGATCTCCGTGCGGGTCCAGTCCTTGTCTTCGCATGCTCTATCTAACATCTGTGGGAACGAAGGGGGTTATTCATACAATATCTTTGCTGGAGCTGTCGGCGAGACGCTTGCAGAGCCAGCGCATCTTGATGACCAGATTTCCGGCCCTTTATATCGGTTGGAAGCCATGCGTCCCTGAACCGGAGTGAAATGGCCTTGAACGGCACAGCGATGCTCATCTCAGTGCTAATGGTCGCGAGGCGGCAGAAGGCGGCAAGGCCGCGTATGATCAAGGTTCCCAAAGGACAGATCCGAAAGGCCGGGGCGAGAAGGATGAAGATGAGGACCCGCCCCCAGGTCAAGGCAGTCCGCGTCAAGGGCCAGATCAAGTGCGACATCTGTTTGGGAATGATCAAGCCCGACCTTCCCAGCGTGCTCTGCGGCTGCGGAAAGCAGTTCCACAACTCATGCGCGCAGAGAGTATGCACCTGTCCTATCTGTGGCAAGGAGCTCGGCTACTCCGCGCAGAAGCCGCACGTTGTGGATTCCAAGATGCCCATCATCAAGCCGATGCCGCTCACCAGAGATGACAAGCTTCTGCTGCTGGAGGAACGCTTCCTTCTGGGTGAGATCACTGAGAGGACTTATCTCTCAATGAAGGAGAACATCCAGAAGGCACCCAACGACGCCACTTTCTGCAGCATCTGTGGCAGGAGACTGATTTCGGACGAGACATGCGACTGCACCCTGTACAAGCGTTCCCTGCAGTGCCCGGAGTGTGGCGCGACTCTCTCCGACGAGGATCAGTTCTGCAGGAGATGCGGCGTAGTCTTCACGACAGACTTCTCGGAGGACCTGTTTCAGTGTCCGGAGTGCGGGCGGATCGTCAGCATTGAAGAGAAACAGTGCGCATGCGGAGTACTCCTTGTCGGGGAAGGAAACATGCTATGCCCAGCCTGCGGCGAGGAGATTCTAGAGACCGCGACTGAGTGCATACACTGTGGAGCACCGCTGGTCGAGCTTGTGACCGAGTGTCCGGCATGTGGACGAAGAGTGGACAAGGACGAGTTTGCCTGCCTGTGCGGAATCATCTTCTCGGACAGGGTTGGGGGGGCCGAGTGCTCTGAATGCGGCTGCACCGTCGAGGTCACAGATCAGTTCTGCCCAACATGCGGTGCGAGGTTCGCAGACACGCCGAGGCTCGAAGGAAAAGTGGAGAGAGAAATCAGACGCTAGGCGGACAATCGGTTTGTCCGCCGTTTGAGGTTTGTGAAAGCTAGTTGCTGACCCAGCTTATCTCACGAAGTCGATCGGCTCATCGCTGCCGCCGTATGACCTCGATCCGGACCCTCCGGACGCGGCTCTCCTCTGGACCGCCGACGGAGCTGCCGTTGCGCTCTGGCCCATGAAGTTCTCGGACTTCGCGCCCGTGACGATGAGCAGGATCTTGACCGAGCTCTCGAGAGATGGGTCGATGCTGCAACCCCAGATGAGTCTTGCGTGCTTGGCGATCCTCTGGCCAACGACCTCGGCGGCCTTCTGGGCCTCCGACACGGTCATGTCAGGGCCTCCGACGACCCTGATCAGCGCACCCTTGGACTCCTTCAGGTCGATCTCTCCGAGCAACGGCGAGTTCAAGGCCTCCTCGATGGCCGCCTCGATCCTGTCCTCTGGGTCCGACTCTTCGGACTCGCCGATGCCGACGAACGCGACGCCGCCCTCGTTCATGACGGTCATTATGTCACTGTAGTCCAGGTTGACCAGTCCCGGCTTCGTAATGATCTCTGTCAGGCCTCTGATGGTCTGCATCAGCACCTCGTCAGCGACCTTGAACGCCGCATCGACGGGCAGCTTCGGGACTAGCTCGAGCAGCTTGTCGTTCGGGATGACGATGGTCGTGTCGCACAACCTTCTCAGCCTCTCGAGGCCGTCCATGGCGGTCTCCATCCTGACCTCGCCCTCCGCCTTGAATGGCAGCGTGACGACTCCGATGGTCAACGCCTTCTGCTCCTTTGCGAGCCTGGCCGCGAAGTGGGCGGATCCAGTACCAGTGCCGCCACCCATTCCAGCAGTGACGAATACGATGTTCGCGCCGGTCAGGAAGTCGCGGATCTCCCGCTCGTTCTCCTTGGCCGCCGCTTCACCAACTTGGGGGATGGCGCCTGCGCCCAGACCCCTGGTGATGTTCTTTCCAATCAGGATCTTCCTTGGAGCGTGGACGGAAAGCAAGTGCTTCGCATCCGTGTTGATCGCGCAGAGCTGGGCACCGGATATCCCGGCCTCAACACATCTGCTGATGGTGTTGGTCCCACCGCCGCCGCAACCA
>JAHIZT010000073.1 GCA_018814355.1 Candidatus Thermoplasmatota archaeon
ACTTCGTGCATTTGGGCCAGAAATTATTTCGTGTCCAACGTGTTCACGCTGTGAAGTGAATCTTATTGATATTGTGAACAGATGCCGAAAGGAAATAGAGAAGTTAGATATGAAGAGACCGTTGCGCATTGCGCTTATGGGCTGTGTTGTTAATGGACCAGGAGAAGGACGCGAAGCTGATGGAGGCCGTGTCCAATGCGGGCAAGGGAGAGCGGCTCTTCCTCGGCCAGGCGGAGGAGAAGGTCTACAAGTCCGTCACCGCAGCCGCGATGGCGAACGGGCACGGGGTGGTGGCGTTCTCCAATCTCGACATCAATCTGGCCAAGCAGATGAACATACTGCTCATGGAATTCGGCATGAAGCCCGAGAACATCATCATTGACCCGCTTATGGCTGCCTTGGGCATGGGGCTCGAGTACTCATATTCGGTGATAGAGCGGCTGAGGCAGGCCGCTCTCCTAGGCGATGCCGTGCTCCAGATGCCGATACTGTGCGACTGCTCGTGCGCGTGGACCGTCCCCGACGCGATGGAGGAGAATCCGGAGAAGGGCAACACCGAGCTCCGCGGAATCAACTGGGAGACGATGACCGCGTACTCCGCTCTCGTCGCGGGGGCCGACATCGTGGTCATGAGACACCCACAATCGGTCAAGAGACTCCGCGAGGCGGCCGCGGACATTTCTGGAGGTGCGTAGCCATGCCGACGGCCATGGAGATCTACAAGCTCCTCCCGAAGAAGAACTGCGGGGAGTGCAAGTTCCCCACATGTCTCGCATTCGCCATGCAGCTGGCAAATCAGAAGGTCGCACTCGAGGCGTGCCCGTACGTCAGCCCCGAGGCGAAGGCCACCCTGGAGGAGAGCGGTGCGCCGCCTATCAAGCTGGTCACCATAGGCTCGGGCGAGTTCGTCGCGAAGCTGGGGGATGAGACCCAGCTGTTCAGGCACGACAAGACGTTCTATCACCCGACAGTCCTCGGAGTGATTGCGGATGACGCCGAAGGCATCGCTGCGATGAAATCCAAGTTCGATGCGGCGAAAGCCATGTCCTTCGAGAGGGTCGGACAGATCATACGCGTGGACTCAGTCGCGGTGAGGCACTCGTCCGGCCCGAAGGAGGACTTCCTGAAGGCCGTGAAGGAGGCGTCCGGGCTGGGGCTGGCCGTTGTCCTCATGACCGAGGACCCGGGCCTGATGGGGGAAGCGCAGGCGGTCTGCGCCCCGGGAAAGCCTCTGCTCTACCGCGCGACGCCGCAGAACTTCGATGCCATGGTCGCGGTCGCTAAGGCCTGCGCCTTCCCGCTCGTGCTCGGTGGTGCATCCAGCATCGACGAGCTCTCCCAGCTGGCCGACAGGGCGAAGAAGGCTGGGCTCTCGGAGCTCGTCCTGGAGCCCGGGAGTTCATCTGCCAGCCACCTGCTCGAGAACATGACCATCGTACGCAGGGCGGCCGTGAAGAAGAAGTTCAGGCCGCTGGGTTATCCGACGGTGTCTGTGGTCGGCCGATCGGCCAAGGAGGAGATGAAGGCCGCCCTTGGCGTGATGAAGTACTCATCGATGGTCCTCATGGAGGACATGCCCAAGGAGCTCGTGTACCCACTGATGGCTCTCAGGCAGAACATATTCACGGACCCGCAGGTGCCGATCCAGGTGAAGGCCGGCCTCTACACGGTCGGCTCGCCGACCGACAAGTCGCCGCTTCTGTTCACGACCAACTTCTCGCTGACGTATTTCACCGTCAGGGCGGACATCGAGAAGAGCAAGCTGCCCGTGTGGCTTCTAGTGGTCGACACGGACGGCCAGTCGGTCATGACCGCCTTCGCCGCCGGGAAACTGACCGCGGAGTCGGTCGTGAAGGCCCTCGAGTCGGAGAAGGTCAAGGAGAAGTGCGTGAGGAACGAGATCGTGATACCTGGGCAGGTCAGCAGGATGAGCGGGAAGCTGAACGAACTGACCGGCATGAAGGTCCTCGTTGGCCCGAGAGAGTCCTCCGGCCTCCCGAAGATGTTGAAGTCGCTTCCAGCCTGAGCTCAGTCGCGCTTCCTCTCGGCCTCGATCGCCTTTGACACATCGGCGAAAGCGAGATCCGTGCTCGGTATGTCCATCAGGGATTCGGCCTCTGCCATCCGAGCCTGGATCGCCCGGGACATCCGGACGCCGTAGACAGCGTCGAACCCTGCAACCGCCTTGACCTGGGGGGCGTGCGCCGATTCGTCGAGGAGATTGAACACGAGCGCCTTCCTCGCCGCCTTGATCTTCATCTCCTGTGCCAGAGCAGCGATCCTCTTGGCCGCATCGAGCGAGGCCTTCGACCTGTCGCAGAGGATGAACAGCACGTTGGGAGCGCGCGTGGTCCTCCTGCTCAGGTGCTCCATGCCCGCCTCGTTGTCTATCACCACGTAGCTGTACTTGGCCGTGATCGAGTCGAGGAATGTCCTGAGCATGTTGTTGATGTAGCAGTAGCATCCGGGGCCCTCCTGCCTTCCCATGGTGAGCATGTCGAACCCGTTGCCCTCCTTGAGCGCGAGCCTGACCTGGTAGTCGATGTAATCCTGCTTCGACACGCCATCAGGGGGCTCCTCGCCCCTCGAAACGATCTCCTCCCTCAGATCCCCGAGGGTCCTCCCCGGCTCCGAGTCGAGTTTCGCCCCTAGGTTGGAGTTCGGGTCCGCATCGACCGCAAGGACCACATCGCCCGTGGACTCGTGAAGATGCCTGACTGTCAGTGCGGAGAACGTACTCTTGCCCACGCCTCCCTTTCCCGCGACGGCTATCGTGAAGGTCAGCTCGAGGCCTCCTTATGGGCTCCACCAGAGGAACTCGGGAACCTGCTGAGGTCCGTGTGCGGTATGAAGAGCGCGGCTGAGAATTCGTTGTAGAACGCATTGTCCACGCTCAGCTCGAAGTAGGTCATCATGTCGAAGATGTCGAGGGCCTCCTTCCTTCTTCTCCCTGACAGGAGTGCCAATCGTGCTCCCCCGAGTGCCCCGTTCCCGATGAACCGGTATTTCTTCTGCGGCAGGTCCGGGAACATGCCGATCGAGATGGCTCTTCCGATGTCAAGATGGAACCCGAAACCTCCGGCGATGACCACGCCGTCCACCTGTTCCCGGAAGGTCTCGGTCTTCTTCAGGAGGACCGAGCACGCGCCGTAGATGGCGGCCTTCGTCCTTAGGAGGTTCTGGAGGTCAGCATCTGTCACGGCGAGGTCAGAGCTCGCGCCCTTCCCAAGCTTGTTCTTCCATTCGATGACGTACTCCAGGCCGGAGTCCGTGCCCCTCACTCTCCTATCGCCGACGTCCTGTATCCTCGCCTTGCGGTCTATAATGCCCTTGGCATACATCTCCGCCAGGAGATCGATAAGGCCTGAACCGCAGATTCCCGCGGGCGTCTTCTCACCGAGCACATGGTATGATGTGGATAAGTTGTCGTTGACCCGGATTCTGTCGATGGCGCCATCCATCGCTCTCATGCCGCACGAGACCTCGCCACCCTCGAATGCGGGGCCCGCGGAGCACGAGCATGCTACCATCCAGTCCTTTCCTCCAAGCACTATCTCCCCGTTGGTCCCGACATCGATCAGGAGCGTTAGCTTCCCCGATCGGTGCATCCCGCTCGCGAGCACATCGGCTACGACATCGCCCCCGACATATCCCGCTCGAGACGGGAAGAGAAGCACCTTGGCGGCGGGGTTCGTCCTCAGCCCCACCTCGCCCCCGTGCAAGCAGGGAATGTGATGTGCAACGGGCACGTACGGCTCGAGCCTGATGTTGCGTGTCTCGAGTCCGACGAACAGCTGGCTCATGATCGTGTTGCCAGCCACCGACACGGCGACGATGTCCTCCGGCTCCGTCGCGATTCCAGACCTTTTTGTCTCGTCTTCGAGGAGGCGCGAGATGCGCTCGTTGATTGTGCCGCGGACAAGAGAAGTCAGCTCGTCCATGCCCTTCTCCTCGGCATACATCATGCGAGCGATTACGTCCTCCCCTCTCGACACTTGCTTGTTGTAGTCAGAAGCGCTGCCCAAAACGGTGCCGTCGGTCAGGTCCACGAGCTCCACCACCACTGTGGTGGTGCCGATGTCTAGGGCAATCCCGAGCAACCGGCCGGTCTTGTCCCCCGGTTCGACGCGCGTTATCTCATGAGCGAAATCGAGTTCGGAAACCGATGCAGTGACCTTCCAGTCCCCTTGCCGGATTGTCCCCGGTAGCGACCTCAAGGTGTCCAGGGGCATGCATATGTTCTTCCGTTTCAGTCCACGCCACAGCCTTTCCAGGTCTGCCACGTTGTCCGAAATGGAAGCCGGCGGGAGCTTTATGGACCGCTTCCTGACCCACGGGGACAGCGATCTGGAGACCTCGACGACGGTCCTCGTTAGGATCTGGTGCTTGCCCACTCTCGACCTGGGCAGAACCTCCACCGTGAGATCGCCTTTGGCGTGGGAGGCACACGCGAGCACGACCCCTGACCTTAAGTCGTCGGCTGTCAGCAGGGGAGATGCATCGGCCTCGAACTTGCCTTTCGGCCTTACCTTGCACCTCCCGCACTTCCCCTCTCCTCCGCATACGGCGTCGATGGGGATGCCCACGGCTCTGCAGGCGTCCAGGATTGTCGTTCCTGGTGCCACGTCAACAGCCGCTCCGTCCGGGACGAACGCGACTCTGAACCTCCTCTTCCCGGCCTCGTCGACCATACAGGACCTGCCCTGCAAGGAACTGCAAGAGGCGCTATTAACTGTTTCCTCGGGTCTTGGGCCGGCCCCTTTATCTGGCAAGCGAACATTTCATATCGGGCGAAATCAGTTAGGTCGCAGTTTAGGGGGAGTGCAGCTGATAGTGGTCGGAGAAAGGATCAACGGTCAATTTCCTCAGGTCGCGAAAGCAATCGATGCCAGGGATGCGAAGTTTATTCAGGACCTCGCAAGGGTCCAGGCGGAGGCCGGGGCTCACTACCTCGATATTAACACAGGTCCCGGTAGGGACGATTCCGCGGCCACTATGGCTTGGCTCGTGAAGACCGTTCAGGATGTCGTGGACGTGAAGATCTCCATCGACTCTCCTAGCCTCAAGGTGCAGCAAGCAGGCATTGCAGAGTGCAAGCGCGAACCTATGATCAACTCGACGACCGCGGAGAAGAAGCGCATGGAGAAGTTCTACCCCCTTGCGAGGGACCACAACGCGGAGATCGTGTGCCTAACGATTGACGAGAAGGGCATCCCGAACACCGTCGAGGGGAAGACGGAGCTGGCGATGCTTCACCTGGCGACCGCAATGGACCACGGCATCGGCCCCGAGAAGATATACCTCGACCCGGTCGTGCTTCCGATCGCCGCTGCACAGGCTCAGTGTCCGGTCCTGTGCGATGCCGTCACCAACTTCAGGTTGCTGAACACTCCCTCGCCGAAGACGATCGTCGGCCTCAGCAACATATCCAGCGGGGCGGAGGAGAAGAACCTCCTGAACAGGACGTACCTCGCAATGCTCTTGGGCAGAGGGCTCGATGCGGCCATAGTGGACCCGAACGACGACGAGCTCATGAAAGTGGTCAAGGCCTCCGAGGTGCTCCTGAACCAGAGGCTCTACGCTCACTCGTTCCTGAGGGCATGAGGGGGGTTATGAATTGCTCGGCAAATCTAACTATGACGATGTTCTCAAGGCTGCTTGGTCGAAGGCGACCCTCCATGACCTGAACATGCTGGCGACCAACTCGGGTGCAAGCGTCAGGAAGGGGACGAAGCATCTGATCCTTCGCATGATCGACAGGGACTGTGTGGTCGATTTTGGTGCCAAGACCATGAGATATGCCGACGCCAAGGGCGCGGATGTCAGCCAGCACCTGCAGATTCTCATCCTTCACTATCTAGAAGGCTCGGGACGTGCGCAGGTGGCCAACAGACTTGTGACCTTCCGCGAGTTCGATGGCGGGGCCATCTACTACCCGGCCTTCAAGGCCAGGGCCATCGATCCAGTGGTGAAGGAGTTCGGCGAGAAGGCCGACCTCCTGAGGCACATCGGCGATGCTCTCAGGGCGGAGCCGATCGAGGTGGGCACCGTGAGTCTCAAGGCGCACTTCTTCCCAAAGGTGCCGGTCGTCGTCATCCTCTGGCAGGGAGACGAGGAGGTCGCCTCCTCGGCAAATGTGCTTTTCGACGCGAACGCTGGCAAGATCATGGCTACAGAGGATCTATCCCTCGTCGGAGGGACGCTCACCCGGCGCCTCATCCAGCTGGCCAGAACGTAGGGCTCGGCCCGGGCATAGGACTTCCAGAAACCATTTGGGAAGAATGCAAGTCACTGCGTGAACGTCTCGCCCTTCTCGTACTTCTCCCTGATGTGCTTCAGGATGATCTCTCTGTCGCGCCTCAGGTGGGATTCGTACCAGTTCTTGATGATGTCCGCCAGGACATCGTGGTACTTCTTCTCCTCGAACTTCGTGACCGGGACGTCCAGCAACACGTACTGGCTGAATATCCTCTTCCAGCCGGCGTACTTGTAGTAGTGCTCGCCCTCGCAGAACTCGAATATCATCCTCAGATGAGTCTGGCTGTCGACGCTGTAGTACCACGCTTTGAGGGAGTCCCCGACCCTTGTTTGCGTGCGGTCGGTCAGCGACACGTTGTCAGCGCCTGCGAAGTCGTATTCGGGCCTGAAACTCCACTGCTCCGGATACACCGTGAAAGTCGCGAAGGCTGCCGGTCCCTGCGGGTCCGGGGCCATGCTGAAGTGGACGTTGATCTTGTTGAATCTGATCCAGATGCGGAAGAGATCCTCCAACAGTGCCCTGTTGATGGTCTCCTTCTGGTTGCTTTGCTCGACGAAGTTGTCAGTTATCTGGACAGTCTTCTTCTCCAGTTCCTCGTCCAGCTGAGCAAACCAGTCTTCTTCCTTCCCTTCGGGCTTAGCCATCGTACATCCCAGTTAGAGGTGATGATATTACACGAATATAAGCCTTTGGTATTTATTCGCATCGTCTTCTAATTTTCTGGCTAGCCCTGTTTTCCGCCCTTGTACATACACGCGCGGCGAGGCCTTCCGTACGAACCTAGAAGTAAGCACAGGCGGTTGCCGAGGTCGACATGACGGGCATTCTTCAGCAGCTGATGGACTACCTGATGTCCCATCAGGCGGACCCTGCCACGTACCTCTTCGTGTTCTTCCTGTTCTGTGTCGCGGCGGCTATTTTCCTCCCGATACCCATCGAAATCGCCCTCATTTGGAACCCGAGCATCTTCTTCCCCATCAAAGCGTTGGTCATGGGCCTGGGCAAGGGCACCGGTGCGGTCGCAGTGTTCTTCATCGGGGCAAAGGTTGAGGGCGTGGTCGAGAGGTTTTCCAGGTGGAGGTGGTTCAAGTGGATGCTCGTGAAGAGCGAGGCGTTCGTCGGCAGATACGGAATCTTCGCAATGTACCTCATCATGTCCATCCCTGGCATGGTCGATACGATCCCGCTGTATCTCTTCTCTATCTTCAACAAGCGAGGAACCACGATCAAGTTGCGGGACTTCGCCCTGGCGAATTTCCTTGCCGGCATAACCAGGGCGTTCCTGATACTCGCCATCGTGGAGCTGCTAGGTCTGAATTGGTTCGGATGATCTGCCCATCGTCCTTCAAGTGATTTTTTGAACGGTCGTCTTGAGCGAGAGTATCCCGCTCTCCATCTGGAGCTCGAACATTCTCAACGGGATCTCGGTCATCCGCATCTTCTGGATGCTCAGGTAGTATCTAACATGCTCCGTCGTTCGGTCCACTCTTATCTCGATCACGCCGTCGAAGTCGTGGGCCATGAGCCCGAACAGCTCTTCGCGCACTCCTAGAGGGAACGTGTGCAGCGTAACGGTTTCGAAGGCTCTCAGGTCTCCGAATGCCTTTCTGCCCCATCTCATGACTTCGACCGCGGTCCTGCTCGTGAGCGTTCCAGGAACGCTCTCACAGACAGCCCGCAGCCCTTTCAAGTTCGGGATCCTCTCCACTGCCGTGGCGAGGCCGTCCTGGAGCATCTTCTCATCGTCCACCTCGGTGACGGAGATTATTTTCTTCTGGATCGCCTGGTCCACTCCCATTGCAGAAGTGCGTTTGTGCATTGAGTAGCAGTCGAGAAATACCAGTTGGTCGTTGGCGACCTGTTCGACGATGTCGAATCCCTGGTGCTTGAAACTCCTGATAACGTTGGCTGCAGGTCTTGATAGGCAGCAATAGACCGCCGGGAACCCGTGCTTCAGGCCCTCGGCGATGAACTGCTGCTGGAAGTACTCGGTAGGGTTCGAAGGCTCGGCTCTCAGAGCGATCGTGGAGTTCGATGGGAAGCCTCCCTGGAAGAGCCTGTCGAGACCAGGGATGCCGCTTGGCACACGCGCGATCATCATGTTGTCCCCGGTGATGGGCCAGGACGGTATATGCTCTTTACTGCTCGCGGCCCACGCCTGGATGGACCGCGCTTTCCGACACGAATTTGAGAATCATATCCTTCGGCATTCGGTTGTCCGGTCATTCGTCATTTCTCCAGGATGACCGGAACATCCTCCAGGGTTGTTTCGACTCCCTTCTTTCTCCAAGCCATTCTGAGCAGGATTACTCCGGCGAATACCAGTACGACGCCGATGATCTGGAGTCCGTTCACGGCCTCGAGGAGCACGACGACCGCAATGATCACGGCCGCAACTGGTTCGATGCTCGCCACGATGCTCGCTTTGCTGGCTTCGATGTGTTTCAAGGCGACCATTGAGACAACGAATCCAACCGTTCCGGGGAAGAAACCGAGGGCGATAATGTACAGCCAGCCCTCCATCGATATGGCGTTCTTCAATAGCTCAAAGGGGTTGGCTATTATCACCAGACCAGGGATCGAAAGCACGGTCATGTACAGGATCACCGTGTTCGCTGAGTACTTCCCCAAGAACTTCTTGCCCCAGATGTAGTAGACCGCAGCTCCGAAAGCGGCGTAGATTCCGAGAGCGATGCCCACCAAGTTGAAGGAGAACCCCTCCTCGAATTCCTGCGCTCCGGCCACGAGCACTGCCCCCACGAATGTGAGGGGGAGTGCGAGCGCCTTCTGCGGCGACAGTCCCTCCTTGAGCAGGAACACCGACGCGACCGTGACTATGCTCGGATACGCGTACAGGAGTATGACGGCTGTCGCCACCGATGTCAGGTCAACGCACATGTACCACGCTATGGCGAAGAATGTTCCTGTGATGATACTGAATGCAAGGAACGGAAGGAAATCCTCTGCTTTTATTCTGAGCGATTTGGGGTCGAAGGTGGCAATCAGGGGGACGAGTATGATTGCGGTGATCACTGTCGTGAACACCGTGACCTGCATGACGCCTGCACCAGCGTCGATGGCGAGCACCGTGAAGGTTCCGGATGTGGCCCACATCACGGCTGCGAGCGCCATGAGGCCATAAGCGACCCTCTTTGATATCTTCGCGAAAACCAACTCCTAGCCAGCAGTGGGATATCGGCAATCCGTTCAAGAATCTATCCTTGGTATCGATGTGCACAGGCTAGGCAACAGCGTTAAGTCCTCGCTACCAGTGCAACTTGTTGACACGCTCGCACAGTCGAGTAGGAGGAGGAACATGCGTTCAGAACACGGGGAATTCAGGAGAAGCGTCATTGGATTGGTTGTGACAGGCTCACTAGCATTGATGATAGGCGCTGCATTGGTCACCCCGCTTCTGCCAGAAGTGAATGCTGCTGATGCGTATGTAGGCATCTCAGGATTCACGTTCATCCCGCATGAGATCACTGTCTACGCGGGTCAGACGATCCAATGGGACAACAGTGACGGTTCCTCGCACACGGCGACGAGCAACCAGTCGGCCTTCCCTGAGTTATCCATCCCCGCTCTTGGGACGGGGACTCTAGCACTCAACACTCCTGGCATCTACGAGTATCACTGCAGTCTCCACTCGTCCTCTGGGATGTGGGGAGTGATAACGGCGCTTGACCCTAGCATCCCGGAGTTCTCCAGCCTGGCGTTCGTATCCCTTGGACTGCTTGTGGTCTTCATCGGGATCGTGATGGCCAGCAGGAACCGATAGGACAGGAGCAACCCCCCTTCATTCTTCCTCCCTTGTGTCGTTCAGACTAGTGCCTGTTAGGCGTCATCTTTAGGTACACCTAAAACATAGCCTGATTCGAAAGGAGCTGGTCGGAACGATAGCAAGCTTTGTCATAGCGCTAAGGGAAGGCATAGAGGCGGCGCTGATAGTAGGCATAATACTGGGCTATCTGAGGAAGGTGGGTGCCAGCAGCTTGGTGAAACCCGTGTACGCTGGCGTCGGACTGGGAATCCTGGCGAGCATCGCTACAGCGGCCTTGTTCCTAACCTTGGCGGTGGAGTTCGAAGGGAAATACGAACAGCTCTTCGAGGGTTCCACTATGTTCCTTGCAGCTGCGATTCTCACAACCATGATTCTCTGGATGAGGAACAACAGCAGGGCATACTCGGAGGGCCTCAAGCAGAAGGTTGAGTTCGCCCTCACAAGCAGGCAGTCCTACGGCCTCGCCTTCCTGGCTTTCGTAAGCATCCTGAGAGAGGGCATCGAGACCGTCCTGTTCCTTGGTTCGGCGTCCTTCTCCTCCAGTGGTCTGCAGACGCTCATCGGCGGCGCCCTCGGGCTGGGTCTCGCCCTGCTGCTTGGCGTAGGGATAATGAGGTACTCCGTCAGACTTGACCTGAAGACCTTCTTTAGCATCACCGGATTCCTACTGATCCTCTTCGCGGCCGGACTGGTCGCGCGAGGGATCGGGGAGTTCGGCGAGGCGGGAGTGATTGCCCCCGTTGTTCAGAGCGTCTGGGACACTAACGGCATAGTAAACGACCAGAGCGGGACCGGAAAGATACTCACGGCCTTGGTCGGCTATGTTGGAAGCCCGTCGCTCTCTCAGGTGATCGGCTATGTGGCCTACTGGCTGTTGATCGTCCTGTGGCTCTATAGAGACACTACCACCATCGCCTTCAAGAAGATTCTGGCGACGGTCAGGTCAGGGTGATGTCAGCCTTCCTCACTCGGAGGACAATAAGCAGAAGGAGCGCGACAAGGGAAGTGGTCAGGCCGTAGGCGAATGTCGCCCAGTGGCCTACCGAATCCCAAAGGAGTCCGGCGACGATGCCGCCAGGAAGCATCACCAGGCCGACGGATGTGTGGAACGCACCTAGAGCGGTCCCCCTGAGGTGGCTAGGGGCGACGTCAGTCACATAAGCCTTGAACACCCCCTCTGATGAGCCCTTGTAGACTCCGAACATGACGAACCCGAGACCGAGCAGCCAGAGTGTGTTCGCGGAGGCCATTAGGGCGCTTGTGATGGCGAAGAGGCTGAACGAGAAGGCTATGACGGGTTTCCTGCCGACCTTGTCTGAGAGGTCCCCTGCGGGAATGGCCACCAGCACGAACACCACGTTGTACAGGATGTACAGCATCGTGGTGGACACTGTCTGTGAATATGCGCCGATTGTGAAACCCTCGTCGTACGCTCTGAGGATGAAGAAAGCGTAGCTGATCTCCCCGATGTAGAACACCATCACCACCGCCATCAGGAGATAGAACGGCCGTCCCAGGTGCCTCATCTCCTTGAAGAACTTCCCCAGCTCTCGGGTCGACCTGGCCTCCTTGTCCCTCACGAATGCGAAGATGACGACGACCGCCAGGAAGGCAGGTATGGTGGAAAGGAGGAATATGAGCCTGTAGGTCCCCTCAGTCACCGTGCTGGCGGCGATCAGGACCGGCAGGATGAGAATAGGCCCCAGGACAGCGCCCGTCGAGTCCATTGCCTTGTGGAACCCGAAAGCCCTCCCCCAATACGCCTGGTCCGTCGAGTCGGCAATGAGGGCGTCTCTTGGGGCGCTCCTTATTCCTTTCCCCACCCGTTCTGCGACCCTGAGGCCGAAGACGTGCCAAGGTGCTGTGGCGAGGTAAAGCAGCGGCTTGACGGCCGTGCTCGTGGCGTAGCCCCCAAGGATGAACGGCTTCCTGCGCCTGTATCGGTCTGAATACCAGCCAGAGATGACCTTGACCATAGAGGCGGTCGTCTCAGACGCTCCTTCGATAAGCCCGATCACTAGCCCGGTCGCGCCGATTGCCGTGAGGAAGAGGGGTAGTATCGGATAGATCATCTCGCTGCTCATGTCCGTCAGCAGACTCACGATGCCGAGCACAAGCACATTGGTCGAGATGCCTGCGAATATGCGTCTTTTGATTCGCGTCTTCCTCTGTTCGTCAGGCGTGTTCATGGACCCAGACCCCATAAGTCGAGTGCAGTCTTGGATTGAATACCATGATATAACCCTTGACTGGGAACGGGTGTTCTTGTCATCGGGATGCGTCTGCGAAGACAAGAACATAGATTGGTAACCGATGCAGATTCGGCCCTATGGGTCTCGTCAATCTCTTCGGAGCGCATGTGGAACCGAGAATTGCGTTCCTCATGATCGGGGAGATAGTTGTCGGTGTCCTGCTCGTATTGGCGTTCGTCATGGCCGCCAGACACAAAGGACGGTACCATCACTACATGATTCTGTCTGCCTTCCTCGCGGACGAGCTGGTCTTTAAGCCGCTGATGTATCAGCGTCTGACCCTCGGGGTCTTCGGGTCGTTCCCCTATCCAGGGATTATTGGGCTACCACACATCTTGCTGGCCGTATCTGTAACAGTCCTGGGCGCAGCAACTGTAATTCTGGGTTTCAAATTCAGGATCAAGAAGCAGAAGAAGATGTTCCTGCCGCCAAAGGGCAGGATCCACAAGATTGTGGGCGCGCTGTACCTCGTGTCCTGGTTCGCCACGATGCTGTACGGAGTACGGATATTCGTGCTCTTCTACCTGTGACGCCGTGCTATAGTTCAATAGCAGCCAATGCGTTTTGTCTCACAGAGGATGGGCACCATGGCCAAGAATGACGGGGAGTTGAAAGAAAGGCTCAGGGCGGCCTGCAGGAACAGGGGCGGAGTAGCCTTCGGCATAGCTTCAGTGGACGAGGCGGACGCGCTAGAGACTATCAAGATAGGGTCGACCGTGGACCGCTGGTCGATAAAGATACGGTCGAAGATGCCGGAGGCCAGGAGCGCCGTGGTCTTCGGGCTCCGTTCGGTCGACGATGCGGACGAGCTTGTAGTCGAGCGGCCTGGAGAAGGGGAATGGTACCCCGGGTACTTTCCTCTAACGCACATGAGGCGCGATGTGCTCCAGATACTTCGCAACCAGGGCTTCCGTGCCAACCCTCTTCCGGACCTCGTCCCTTTGAAGCGTATCGCGATCCTTGCTGGATTGGGCGTCTACGGGAAGAACTCGGTCGTGCTATCCCCGAAGTACGGGCTCTGGCTGAGGCTCGAGGGCGTCATAACCGATGCTGAACTGCCCATCGACAAGCCGCTGAACAAGGACCTGTGTGGCAAGTGCGAGAGGTGCGTTAAGGCATGCCCGGCGAAGGCGCTCAAGCCGTATGTTCTGGACTCCTACAGATGCCTGGTCGGACGCGGTGGAGGCTCCCTGTCGAAGGAGAAGATGAGCGCACTGCGGAAGAGGTTCGAGCCGAGGCTGACCCCGAACACCTACGTGATGTGCACTGTGTGTCAGATGGTCTGCCCGTTCACGACAGCAGAGAGGCGGAAGAACACGATCAGTCCTCGCGGCTCTCGCTGACACCGTACATCTGGTCCGGCGTCAGCATCTCTTTGAGCTTCCCGGTCTCCCTGGCTCTGCATCTGACCTCATAACATAGGTGGCAGGCGTCGGCATATTCACGTCTAGGCTTCATGCCGAGCTCCTTGGCGAGCTGGACTGGTCCTCCCCTCATGAGAGGACCTATGATCGGATGTTTCTCTTGGTCCAGGTCAGCCATGATCTTCTTCAGCGGCTTCTCCCAGAGGTTGCCTATGGTGATCCCCTGGCAGAACATGACGTTTCCAAAAGCGTCAACATGGACCCTACCAAGAGTCGGCGGTTCCTCCGGGCAGATCGAAAACGATTTCCAAGGTTTCTTCTTAGCCTTGCCGGCGAGTTCCTTGGCCGCTCTGCCCCTGAACATCAGCTCGCCCTTCTCCTCCTTCTTGGGAGTCTCGCACGAATAGAACTCGATGCCTTCTACCTCCATCACTCCCACGGCCATCCCGAGTTCCCTAGCGGCCTCGAGGCCTCTCCGGACGTTCTCAGCCTCCTCCTTGTCCCCGTGGTACTCGTCCGTGCTCATGCTCAGGTCGGCTATTCCGAGCCTGGCCAAGGGCTCTAGCCACGACGTCGCATCCTTCCTGTCCGTGGCCCAGTATGCGTTGGAGACTATGCCCACCTCGAACCCCATATTCCTGGCCGTCTCGACGCCCTTGACCAAGACGGGGTAGAATAGGAACGGTTCTCCCCCTTCGAAGTACACCCGCTTGACTGTCGGGATCTCTGAGGCCTGCTTCAGCACATCCTCTATCTGACGAGTGCTGAACGTCCCAGATGCAGACGGGCTCCCCCAGACGAAGCAGTGGTCGCATTCGAACATACACTTGTATGTAAGGAGGAAATGGACTCCTTCCAGAGGCCCTCTCTTGATGTTCTTGGCTTCTTCCACACACTACCGGAGCGTGAAGCGAGTGCTTATCCCTTTCCCGCCTGGGCCTCGGTTCACCGACCGGCAATAATCACTGTGATGAGCGTGGGAATCTTTAAATCGAATAACCCAATATGAGCCGTAATGGTCTCAAAAGACAGGATCGACAGCATCATCGAAGGCTACGACAAAGACAACCTCGTCGTGGCGACCGCGTGTTCCCACACATCGCTCCAGATCTTCGACGGCGCCCGGAAAGAAGGCCTGAAGACGATGGGCATCGCCGTTGGCCAGAAGACCAAGTTCTACGATGCATTCCCTCTTGGCAAGCCCGACGAGTTCTTCTATGTTGATTCGTACTCGCAGTTGCTCGAGAAGGCAGACGAGCTGATCGAGAAGAACGTCATACTCATCCCTCACGGGTCGTTCGTGGAGTACATGACGCCGAAGAACTTCGTGGAGCTCGAGGTCCCAACTTTCGGCAACAGGCATGTGCTCGACTGGGAGAGCGACAGGGACAAGGAGCGCAAATGGCTAGTGTCTGCAGGGCTCGAGATGCCGCACAAAATCGAAGACCCGAAGCTGATCGATCGTCCGGTCTTGGTCAAGTACGACGGCGCCAAGGGCGGGCGCGGGTTCTTCATCGCGAAGGACTATCCGGACTTCAAGCTGGGAATAGATCACTCCCAGAAATTCTCCATCCAGGAGTACATCCTGGGCACGAGGTACTACATTCACTACTTCTACTCGCCCGTCAGGACTGAAGGGTACAAGATGAGCAAGGGAGTGCTCGAGCTCCTCAGCATAGACAGGCGGGACGAGTCCAATGTCGATGAGATGTACAAGTTAGGCGCACAGGAGGAGCTCAAGAAGCTCGGCCACGTCCCGACATTCGTGGTCACAGGGAACGTCCCAGTCGTGGTCAGGGAGTCGCTCCTTCCAAAATTGCTCGATATGGGCGAGCGCGTCGTCGAGCGGTCCTTGACACTGTTCGGCGGGATGATAGGGCCGTTCTGCCTCGAATGCATCGTCACCGACAATCTGAGTGTCAAGGTCTTCGAGATATCGTCGAGGATCGTCGCCGGGACGAACCCGTTCATATCCGGCTCGCCATACTCCGACCTCATAGAGCCTGGCGTGTCCTCCGGCAGGCGGATCGCCCAGGAGATCAAGTACGCCAAGGAACACAACCAGCTGGGAGAGATACTCACTTGACGCAATACTCATTCATACTCGCTGATTCAGAGCTGGAGCTCGTGCCCAGGGAGATAGTCAACGAGCGTTGCATAC